>CAMAMD010000007.1 GCA_945836785.1 uncultured Clostridium sp. | reverse complement strand
ATGTGACAGCCTTTTTTTGTCATAAAAAAATATAGATTCATTCCAACGTTAGACACCATATTTGATGCGGACAAGCTATAATTCTATGGCATTGCCATGAAAGTATACGATTTTTGGTAAAATCAGGTTTGATGGATGGCGATAGTTTTATAAATCGGTTCCGCATTTGGGAGGGGATAGGAATGAATCGAAAAGTGTCTCTGCAAGGCCTGTGGCTTGTGCCGGCAGCTTTTTTTGTAGGCAGATGCCAGGTGTTCGGTATTTACCCGTTGGCAGTGGGCTTTTTCTCGGCAGTCTGTATGACGGGAAAGCATATCCTGTTGAGTTATTTCGGTGTTATGCTTGGTATAGGCATGTGTATGTCTGTTACGGATTTGGGAAGATATGGATTTATTTTGCTGGCGGCTGCGTTCATTATGGGAGCGAGAAATCGCCTGGATTTCAGGCATAATGAGCTTTCTTTTGCATTTATGGGGGGACTTGCCGCTACCACGGTAGATTTGGTCATACATTTTATATTAAAAGGTGTTGTATCGGTTCCGATTGCGTTTCTGGAGGGCATGCTGGTGTTTTCTTCGGCGATGGTTTACCGATATGCAATACGGATTATTGAAGATGATTATGTGAAAGTTGCAACGGAAAATGAGGCGGCAATCAGTGTGATTGCACTGGCTGCAACAGTGCTGTACGGGATGCCGGTTAAAATCTGGGGCGGCATTGTGGTGGCAGAGGCTTTTGGACTTTTTAGCATCCTGTATGCTACATATAAATTTGGATTTGGTCTTGGCATGGCATGGACGGTTATATGCGGAGCTATTGTCACGCATATGACCTCGGATACGGTATATCTGAGCGGCTGGATGGTGATTACCCTAGCCGGATATGCACTGCAATGCCTTATTCGAGGGGGGAGGTTTGTCTTTGCGGCAATATATGTGGCGGTCTATTTTGGCTTTGGAATGATAGTGTATGATTCGTTTATTGGGGAGGAGAGTATAAAGGCACTTGTATCCGCAGTGTTTGTGTTCCTGCTCTTGCCGGCAAATATGCTGTTGCAGGTGGACAGCAGAGTGACAGACGGAGAACTTGCGGCGAATTCCTCCGAATGGGGCAAGCTTGTGATTAGCAGATTGAATAATCTGGCATCAGCGTTTAAAAGAATAGAATATACACTTGCCGGAAATGTGAATACAGGGATAGGGTTAAATGATGTCGGGGAGCTGATAGAGGGATTTACAAATCAGCTTGAGCAGGAAGTTCCGTTGAGGAAGACCGTAGAGGCAAAAATCATAGAGAATCTTGCCCTTAAAGGCGCAGGTGTGAAAAATCTTATTTTGCTCAAAAACAGGGATGACAGGTACGAGGTGTATATCACAATCAGGATGAACAGGGGAAGACTGCTCACAGCCGATGCGGTAAAGAAGATTGTTGAGCGCGAAACAGGCTTACAGCTTGTGTTAAAAGAAGAAAGCCGGACGATTGTAAGTCGGAATTATGATATTATATGTATGCAGGAAAAACCGGTTTTCAAATGCATAACAGCAGTGCGAAGAATGAGCCGCTATGCGGGGGAGGTTTCCGGCGATAATTTTTATATCGGGAATATCATGGAGGGATATCATCTGATTATGATTTCCGACGGAATGGGAAATGGGAAAATGGCGTCTTTGGACAGCAGTACACTCATAGAAATGCTGGAGGAGCTGATTGCCGCAGGTTTTCAACAGGATATGTCCATACGGCTTGTCAATTCCTATCTGGCGGACAAAAACAAAGGCGAGCGTTTTTCTACATTGGATATGCTGCTGATGGATCTGCATACGGGATACGGGAAAATATATAAACAGGGAGCTGCGACAACCTATATAAAGCGGGGCGAATGGATGGAAATGATAAAATCCACATCGCTGCCTGTCGGCGTCATCGACGGAGCTGTATGCGAACACTGCTCTAAAAAGTTTTATGATAAAGATATGATAGTTATGGTCAGTGATGGCATCCTGGAAAGTATTATTTTTGAGAATAAGGAGGATTACATGCGGGAGCTGTTGCATGAGATTGACGGTGACGATCCGGAGGAGCTGGTGAATCACATTGCGGAGCGTATCATATCGCAGGGTGGGAACAGATTGCGGGATGATGCGACGATAATTGCATGTAAACTTGTTAAATCTTTGTGAAAATATGTACATAAAATCAAGGTTGTGTTATTATTTTAGGATAAAACTGGAAAGTGGATTCTTTGGATTGTTTATGAACAAATTTATAAATGACGTATACAACTATATACAGGAGTATCATATGGTAGAACCCTCTGAACGGATTGTAGTCGGTTTGTCCGGTGGGGCAGATTCCGTGTGCCTGTTAATCTCGCTCTGTATGTTATCAGAACGGCTTGGAACAGATACAGGGAATCTTTTTGCTGTGCACATCAACCATATGCTTCGCGGAGAGGAAGCAGAACATGATGAGAGATTTTCAAAGGAGCTGTGTGATAAGCTTGGTGTGCATTTTATCAGTTATAAAAAGGATATCAAATCGTATGCCGAGGAACTGCATTGTACGGTGGAGGAGGCCGGTCGGCAATACAGATATGATTGCTTTGCGGATACGGCCCGGAAATACAACTGCGGAAAAATTGCCGTGGCACATAATAAAAACGATCTGGCTGAAACGGTGCTGTTCCATATTGTGCGTGGAAGTGGATTAAAAGGACTGTGTGGAATTTCACCGGTGCGGGATCAAATCATAAGGCCGCTGTTAGATGTATCCAGACAAAAAATCGAAGAATTTCTTCAGGAAATGCAGCAGGATTACTGTACTGATGTAACAAATTTTGGCACGGATTATGACCGGAACAGAATCCGGCATGCGATATTGCCGGTGATGGAACAAATAAACAGTGCGGCTGTTGATCATATATGTCAGGTGGCAGAGGAGGCAAAAGAAAGTTATAGCTTTATTCACGACCAGGCATTGGCACAGTATGATGGGTATACCGAAAACGTAGACGGGAAGACTGTGGAACTGGATATCGGAGAATTGTATAAATATAATCCTGTCTTGCAGGAGCATATGATCCATGAAGCAATTACGGATGTGGCGGGGGGAAGTAAGGATGTGACAAGACGGCATGTCATGTCTGTTGTTGCATTAATTTATCAGGATACAGGTAAATTTGTTGTACTTCCTTACGGAATTCGTGCGAGACGGAGCTACGGACGGTTGATTATCAGTAATGTAAAGGAAGAATCCCGGACGTATTGTATTCATATTTCGGAGAATGGTGTTTATGATGTTCCAGAATGGGGTAGCATTGAAATAAGGCACATGAATTATAAACCGGAAATGGAGATTTCTAAAAAAACCTATACGAAAATGTTTGATTATGATAAAATAAAAGGCAAACTTTGTATAAGAACGCCTCAGGAGGGGGATTATATCACAATTGACAGTGATGGAAACACGAAAAAACTGTCACGTGTATTTATCGATAATAAAGTTGACCGTGATTTCAGGAGTAAATGGCCGGTGCTGGCATGTGGCAGAGAAATCATATGGGCGGTCGGACTGAGATACAACATATCTTATGGCGTGGACGAGAATACAAAAGACGTATTGTATGTGAAATGCACAAGAAAAGGAGAATAAAATGGCAGAGAAAATTGGTGTCTTGATTAGCGAAGAACAGGTGAATGACAGAATCCGGGAACTGGCAGAAAAAATCAGTGTCGAATATGCGGGCAGAACCGTACATTTGATCGGTGTATTAAAGGGCAGTGTCTTTTTTATGTGTGAACTGGCAAAAAATATAACAGTTCCGGTGACGATGGATTTTATGTCAGTCAGCAGCTATGGAAATGCGACAACCTCATCCGGTGTTGTTAAATTAATCAAGGATCTCGATGAAAGCATTGAGGGAAGAGATGTAATTTTGGTTGAGGATATTATGGATTCGGGCAGAACCTTATCATATTTGGTGAAGATATTGAAAGAGAGAAAACCGGCAAGCTTTAAAATTATTACCCTGCTTGATAAACCGGATAGACGTGTGGTTGACATCGAACCGGATATGACCTGTTTTCAGGTGCCGGACAGATTTGTGGTTGGTTATGGCCTTGATTGTGCACAAAAATATCGTAATCTTCCATATATTGGTGTAATAGAGGAGTAGAAAGGAGTACTTACATGAAGAACAGCGTGAAAAAAGGCCTGGGTGTATATCTGTTGCTTTTCTTCATTGGCTTTTGCGTCATTTTATGGATGCAAAACAGCGATGCTGAAACAGATGTTGATTATACAATAGCGGATTTCCAGACTGAAATGAGAGAAAATCTGGTGGGGAATGTTGAAATCTATCAGAATTCCGAGATACCGACGGGTATTGTATATTTTACTTATAGAAATTCGAATGCATCAAAGCAATTTTATGTGTCAGATGTAAATGTAGTTCAGAACATTGTGATGGAGTACAATGACGGACAGACGCACATGAGCCTCTATGATGTCACGAAACAGAGTTCGTTTCTTACGTGGCTCCCGATTATTATATCGGTGGTGCTGGTTGTGATTCTGTTGATTACGCTTATGGGCAACATGGCTGGTGGAAGTGCCGGCAGTAGTGGTGGCAAGGTCATGAACTTCGGCAAGAGCCGGGCACACATGACCAGTGAAAAGGATCAGAAATTTACATTTAAAGATGTGGCCGGTCTGGATGAAGAAAAAGAGGATATGGCTGAAATTGTTGATTTCTTGAAAAATCCTAAGAAATATAATGATCTCGGTGCCAGAATTCCGAAGGGTGTTCTGCTTGAGGGCCCTCCCGGAACCGGTAAAACCTTACTTGCAAAGGCTGTTGCCGGAGAGGCAGGCGTGCCATTTTTCTCGATATCCGGTTCAGACTTTGTGGAGATGTTTGTCGGTGTCGGCGCCAGCCGTGTAAGAGATTTGTTTGAGGATGCAAAAAAGAATGCACCTTGTATTGTTTTTATTGATGAGATTGATGCGGTGGCAAGAAAAAGAGGCTCAGGTCTCGGCGGTGGACATGACGAGCGTGAGCAGACATTGAACCAGATGCTGGTGGAGATGGATGGTTTCAGCGCAAATGAAGGAATTATTGTGCTGGCGGCAACTAACCGTGTGGATATTCTGGATCCGGCTATTTTGCGACCGGGACGTTTCGATAGAAAGGTTATGGTAGGCAGACCGGATGTAAAAGGACGTGAGGAAATCCTGAAAGTGCATGTCAGAAATAAACCGCTGGCTGATGATGTGGATTTGCATGAGATTGCAAGAACAACAGCCGGTTTTGCGGGAGCAGATCTGGAAAATCTTATGAATGAGTCTGCTATTAGTGCGGCAAAAGCAAATCGTCCTTATATCAAGAAAGAGGATGTCGATAAGAGCTTTATTAAGATTGGAATCGGTGGAGAGAAAAAGAGCCGTCTCGTCCCTGAAAAGGAAAGAAAAATTACAGCTTACCATGAGTCGGGTCATGCCATTTTGTTCCATCTGCTCAGCGAGGTTGGACCTGTGCATATTGTCTCGATTATTCCAAATGGACGGGGAGCCGGAGGATACACGATGCCGCTTCCTGAGAACGATAATGTTTTTCTGACAAAGAAGAAAATGCTTCAGGATATAGAGGTAAGCTTTGGCGGCAGGATTGCGGAGGAACTGATATTTGGAGATATCACGACTGGAGCATCCCAGGATATCAAGCAGGCAACACAGACCGCACAGGCCATGGTTGTCAAATACGGTATGTCCGATAAGGTTGGTTTGATAAACTATGAAGTTGACAGCAGTGAGGAAGTGTTCCTGGGAAGAGATCTGGGACATTCACGAAGCTACAGTGAGAAGATGGCGACGTTGATTGACAAGGAAGTCAGAAGAATTATTGAGGAGTGTTATGCCGAAGCAAAACGGATTATTGAGGAAAATATAGATGTTCTTCACAAGTGTGCGGCTCTTTTGCTTGAAAAAGAAAGAATTGAAAGAAATGAATTTGAGGCATTATTTGAAAAAAATGAGCAGGATCCGATTTTCCTGTAGAAGCAGGTTGTCAATAATTACTACATCATGACAATGCAAGTGTACAAAATGCACAAAAAACGCTACGAAATGAGGCTTATAAAAGCAGTTTCTTGGTAAAGTCTACAAAAAAAAACGAAAAAAAAGAAATTGTTTGGGCACACTTTTTGGCGTTCTTTGTTATAATAATACTTGTAACCCCCCCAATACATTATATAGTTTTTTGCTACACCCCATAAGTAACAAAATACCTTCTCCGAAAAGGACAGTCGAACGGTGACTGTCCTTTTCTCTGTTTAAAAATAAAGATTTACCTTTAATTGATATTTTCCAAATAATGATTGTTAAACTTATAATAATGTATTCAAATAAAAATAATATTGTGTCCAAAGTGTGAAAAGGGCATAAAGAAATATAAAACAGGAGGCTTACTCCATGTCGGAAAAAATGAATAACTCTCAAAGAGTATTTGAGTATGTGTATAACACAAAAGTTGCCCTGAATATCGGCGCACTATTTGCGGATGGGACGGAGTTTTATCGTACGCCTGCCGAGATTGAGCTCGGTGAGTCGGTTACACTTCGTTTTAGAACGGCTGCGGATAATGTGGATGCTGTATATCTTGTTTACAATGATGAAAAACATGAGATGCGTGTCGGGGAGACAGACGCATTATTTGACTATTACACTTACACCATATCTGAGGTTAATGGCGATATTGACTATTATTATGAGGTGCTGGCAGGTAATGTTATCTGCTATTACAATAAATTGGGGACACAGAAAAATCTGAATACGGATTACAATTTTCAGATTGCTCCCGGCTTTAAGGTTCCGGGATGGGCACGAGGTGCTGTCTTTTATCAGATATTTGTGGATCGTTTCTGCAACGGAGATGCATCCAATGATGTGCTGGATAATGAATATAGTTATATTGGTGAGGGAACAAGACGTGTGACAGACTGGTTCAAATATCCGGATAATATGGATGTACGCTCCTTTTATGGTGGTGATTTGCAGGGCGTTATGGATAAATTGGATTATCTGAAAGAGCTTGGCGTTGATGTCATTTATCTCAATCCAATTTTTGTATCCCCGTCTAATCACAAATATGATATTCAGGATTATGATTACGTGGATCCGCATTTTGGGGTTATTATAAAGGATGAGGGTGAATGTCTGCCGGAGGGCTCGCAGACAAACAAGGAGTCAAGCAGATATATATGCAGGGTGACGAGTAAGGAAAATCTTGAGGCAAGTAACCAGTTGTTTATTAAGCTTGTGGAAGAAGTGCACCGCAGAGGCATGAAAATCATCCTGGATGGTGTATTTAATCATTGCGGTTCTTTCAATAAATGGCTTGACCGTGAATGTATATACGAGGATCAGGAGGGCTACGAGAAAGGTGCATACGTTTCTGCAGATAGCCCGTATAGAAATTTCTTTAAGTTTCAGGATCAGTGGAAGTGGCCGTATAATACGACCTACAATGGCTGGTGGGGACACGATACGCTCCCGAAACTGAATTACGAAGAATCTGAAAAGTTGTATGAGTATATCATGCGAATTGGAGAAAAATGGGTATCTGCACCTTACAATGCGGATGGCTGGAGATTGGATGTCGCGGCTGATTTGGGTTATACAGAGGAGTTTAATCACAGGTTCTGGCGGGATTTTAGAACAAGGGTGAAAGCTGCAAATCCGAATGCTATTATTTTGGCAGAGCATTACGGGGATCCGAAAGCATGGCTTTTGGGAGACCAGTGGGATACCGTCATGAATTATGATGCATTTATGGAGCCTATCACGTGGTTCCTTACCGGTGTGGAAAAACACAGTGATGAATTCAGAGGCGATCTTCTGGGTAATCCGGATGCATTTACTGGTGCATTGAGACACCATATGTCGAGGTTTAATCAAAATTCACTTGAGATTGCCATGAATGAGCTTTCAAATCACGATCATTCGAGATTTCTTACCAGAACGAACCGTCGTGTGGGAAGAATCCATACCATGGGGGCACAGGCGGCAAACGAAGATGTTAATAAAGGTGTGTTCTGTGAGGCTGTTGTATTCCAGATGACATGGCCGGGGGCACCGACGATATATTATGGTGACGAGGTTGGTCTCTGTGGCTGGACGGATCCGGATAACAGGCGTGCATATCCGTGGGGAAAAGAGGATATGGAGCTGCTGAATTTTCATAGAGAGATAATTAAGATACACAAGAAACTGGATGCACTGATGCGGGGTTCGGTTATGTTTTTGAACGGAGAGTACAAGGTGGTCAGTTATGGAAGGTTTACGGACCGTCAGGCTGTTGTTGTAATTCTGAATAATGATTACGAACCGAGAGAATTGTGTATTCATGTGCGTAGACTGGGAGTACCGGATGGTGCTGTTATGAAAACTGAGATTGCTACCAGTGAAGAGGGATATAATCTGGCAGAGAAAGAATATATGGTAAAGAATAATGTTTTGACCATTACTGTGCCGAAGATTTCATCTTTGGTTTTGAGTTATACAAAACCGATATAAGCAATGGTATGCGTAAGTGGAAGCCGAAGAAGGTTAAAGGGGGATGCATATGAAAATATTGATGATAGGTGCAGGAGCACTGGGAATCGGAATCGGAGCCTCTATAATAAACGGGGGAATATCTGTTGATTTTTTTGCCAGAGGAACAACGAAGAAAGCGATTGACACTGACGGCATCAGCAGGAGAGGGATGTTCCGGGATATAGAAATTCCGGCTGATAAGATAGCAACATATGACAGATACGATAAGCTCCCGAAACAGACCTATGATTATGTTATTATTGCAACAAAGACAACTGCCAATGAGGAGGTTGCTCTCAATTTGAGCCAGTACAGGGACTGTATGGCTGCAGGCGGCAGGATTATTTTTATGCAAAACGGATTTGGCTATGAGGAGCCTTTTCTCAGATATTTTGAGCAGGATATTCTGTACCATAGCAGAGTGATAACGGGTTTTAAGAAAACCACTGCGTGTGACAGCGTGATTACGGCACACCAGGCTCCCGTTTTGATTGGTTCTCTGTATGGCAGTGATCCTGTTGCGGTGGAGCCGGTTGTAAATGCGATTCAGGATTCGGGTATTCCGGCAGAGATTGTTGATGCGGAGGATTTAAGTAAAGCACTTTGGGCAAAATTGATTTATAATACAACATTAAATCCTTTAGGGGCGATTCTCGGTATGTCTTATGGAGAATTGGCAGATTCCGAGTATGCGCATTCCATGATGGATATTCTGATAGAAGAGACATTTGATATTATGTATGCTGCGGGAGGGAGTACATTCTGGCAGAATGCAGAAGCATATCGGCATGTCCTGTTTGAGCAGATGATTCCGGTAACATACGAACATCGTTCTTCAACCTTACAGGATATTGAGAAAGGACAAAAGACGGAAATTGATACATTGACAGGAAGCCTGATTAATCTGGCATCACAGTATAATGTAGCAGCACCGATGCATACTGTCATGTATTCGCTTGTTAAGGCGTTGGAGGACAAGTTCTAAAAATAATCGAACAAATATTCGAATAAAGTCTTGCATAAAATTACAGATATGTGTTATAATGGGGTATCGTAGAAATTGTTGTGTGTGCCTGTGGCATTTGCAATAATTTATGCGATGCCCCTGTTTTTTGTGAAATATTTTGATAAGGATGTAATTATGGATCATTTTGAATTGGTATCTGAATATGCCCCGACCGGGGATCAGCCGCAGGCAATCGAAGGTCTTGTTAAAGGTTTCGAGGAGGGGAAAAAACAGCAGACTCTGCTTGGTGTAACCGGATCCGGTAAGACGTTTACCATGGCAAATGTCATAGCAAAACTGAACAAACCCACGCTTATTATTTCGCATAACAAGACACTGGCCGCACAGCTTTACAGTGAATTTAAGGCTTTCTTTCCACACAATGCAGTGGAATATTTTGTGTCCTATTACGATTATTATCAGCCGGAGGCATATGTGCCTTCGACGGATACTTATATTGCAAAGGATTCGTCAATCAATGATGAGATAGATAAAATGAGGCATAGTGCAACCTCTGCGTTGATTGAACGTAAGGATGTTATAGTGGTATCTTCGGTGTCCTGCATATATGGTTTGGGAGATCCGGAAGAATATAAGGCGATGATGATGGCACTCAGACCGGGTATGACGAAGGACAGAGATGAGGTTATCCGTCAGTTGGTTGATATTCAGTACACCAGAAATGAGATGGATTTTTCCAGAGGAACATTCCGGGTGAAGGGGGATGTTGTGGATGTTCTTCCGGTTTCGACCTTTGAAAACGGGCTCCGCATTGAATTTTTCGGGGATGAGATAGACAGAATTGTAGAGTTTGATCCTTTGACGGGAGAAATCAAGAGAAATTTGTCTTTTGCATGTATTTTTCCGGCATCTCATTATGTGGTGGCACCTGATAAATTGGAGCGGGCTGTAGTTGAGATTAAACAGGAGCTTGATGAGAGGGTGAAGTATTTCAAGGCAAATGATAAACTGCTGGAGGCACAGAGAATTTCGGAACGGACGGAATTTGATATAGAGATGTTGAAGGAAACCGGATTTTGTTCCGGCATAGAAAATTATTCCCGTGTTCTGGCAGGGCTTGAACCGGGAGCGACACCGAACACATTGCTCAAATTCTTCGATGGGGATTATCTGATTATTGTGGATGAATCTCATATCACTTTACCGCAGGTAAGAGGCATGTATGCGGGGGATCGCTCAAGAAAGCAGACACTTGTGGATTATGGTTTTCGATTACCGTCTGCATTGGATAACAGACCGCTTAATTTTAATGAGTTTGAGGAGCGGGTTGATAAGATATTATATGTGTCTGCCACACCGTCAGATTATGAAAAAGAACATGAAGAAAATCGTGAGGAACAGATTATACGTCCGACAGGTCTGCTTGACCCGGAGGTGGAGGTACGCCCGGTTGCAGGACAGGTGGATGATCTTGTGGCGGAGGTGCGTAAGGAGACAGCACAGGGTCATAAGGTACTTGTAACAACGCTGACGAAGAGAATGGCTGAAGATTTGGCGGATTACATGAAACAGCTTGATATCAAGGTGAAGTATCTTCATTCTGATATTGATACATTGGAACGTCTGGAGATTGTACGTGATCTGCGTATGGGAATTTTTGATGTACTTGTCGGAATTAATCTTTTGCGTGAGGGCTTGGATATTCCGGAGATTACGCTGGTTGCGATTCTGGATGCGGACAAGGAGGGATTCCTCAGATCGGAAACATCTTTGGTGCAGACGATAGGAAGGGCCGCTCGTAATGTGGAAGGGCATGTTATCATGTATGCAGACACGATAACGGATTCCATGCGGCATGCAATAGATGAGACAAACCGTCGACGTCGTATACAGGATGCATACAATAAAGAACATGGTATTACGCCGCAGAGTATCAAGAAAGAAATCAGAGATATTATTTCCATGGAGATAGATTCTGATGTTGTGGAGAGTGTGCGGAAAGACAGACACACGAAGGATCCTGAGTCTATGACGAAGAAAGAATTGAAGGAAGAGATTGAAAGACTTACCAAACGCATGAATAAGGCTGCATCAGAATTGAACTTTGAGGCGGCAGCAGAGCTGCGAGATGAGTTAAAAGAATTAAAAATAAAATTGCGTGATTATGATGCCTGATTTGATGTATACTAAATATTAGACACGCAATCAATTACATGGAGCCGTCAGGCGACATGAGATATAAGATATAAGGAGGAAAAAGGTATGGTAAGAGATGAATTGGTTTCGGAGATTTCAATGAGACGTGACATTCCGATGGATGAAGTGGAGGAAGTATTGGAGGAACAGGACATACTTCTTGCAGAAGAGGCATCACGCAAAAAGAAGAGAAAGTGTAAGTGCTTCTGGAGTACAGTGATTATCTTTCTTGCAGGTATGGCTGCAGCCATCGTGTTCCTGGATAAAAAAGAGAAAATTAACCTTGAAGATATCGAAGAAATGGTAAAACGTAATGTGAAGAAATATGCGGATAAGATACGCGGATAATATATTTGACAGCATGATAATGGAGTATAGTGATGAGCGAACATAAGTATATAACGATACAGGGTGCCAGAGAGCATAATCTGAAAAATATCAATATTAAAATTCCGAGAGACCAATTTGTCGTATTAACAGGGTTATCCGGTTCGGGTAAGTCATCCCTTGCTTTTGATACGATTTTTGCGGAAGGACAGCGGAAGTATATGGAATCGTTGTCCTCCTATGCAAGGCAGTTTCTTGGACTGGCAGATAAACCGGATGTTGATAAGATAGAAGGACTTTCGCCATCCATCTCCATAGATCAGAAATCTACAAATCGTAATCCGCGGTCTACCGTGGGTACGGTTACGGAAATATATGATTATCTCAGATTGCTGTATGCCCGTATCGGCATTCCGCATTGTCCAAAGTGTGGGAAGGAGATTATGCGCCAGACTGTGGATCAGATGGTGGATGAAATCATGTTGTTGCCGGAGGGAACAAAGTTTCAATTGCTTGCACCTGTAATCAGGGGAAGAAAAGGTGAACATGTCAAGCTGCTTGAACAGGCAAAACGAAGCGGATTTGTTCGTGCAATCGTCGATGGAAGCATGTACGAGTTGTCGGAAGAAATCGTATTGGATAAGAATAAAAAACACGATATTGACATTGTTGTTGACCGTCTGGCTGTGAAAGCGGGTATAGAAAGGCGACTTGCCGATTCCATAGAAACTGTTTTGAAAATGGCCGAGGGTTTAGTGAAAGTTGATGTAATCGGTGGCGATATCATTAAATTCTCTGATAGTTTTTCCTGCCCGGATTGTGGTATCAGTATTGACGAGATAGAGCCGAGGAGTTTTTCTTTTAATAATCCGTTTGGGGCATGTCCTTGCTGTACCGGTCTTGGCTTTCGGAGTGAGTTTGATGTGGACCTGATGATACCGGATACATCATTATCGTTAAATGAGGGAGCAATTTCTGTCATTGGATGGCAGTCTAGCGGCGATAAAAAGAGCTATACACACGCCTGTTTGGAGGCATTGTCAAAAGAATACGGATTTTCACTGGATACTCCTTTTAAGGATCTGCCGAAGAAAGCAAAAGACGTCATTTTGTATGGAACCGGAGGCAAGCGGGTCAGGGTATTTTATCAGGGCAGTCGCGGCGGTGGTGAGTATATGGTGGAATTCGAAGGACTTATTAAAAATGTTCAGCGTAGATACCGGGAAACCTCAGCCGATGTCATAAAACAGGAATATGAGGAATTTATGACAACCGTTGCCTGTGAGGAATGTCACGGAAAACGTTTAAAACCGGAATTCCTTGCTGTAACAGTTGGGGAGAAAAACATTGCAGATTTGACAGAAATGTCCATTGTGCATCTCAATAAATTCATGAATGAATTACAGTTGACCGAGAGACAGAAGACCATCGGAAATCAGATATTAAAAGAGATACGTGCCCGCTTGGGATTCTTGATTAATGTTGGACTTGATTATCTGTCCCTCGCCAGAGCGACAGGTACATTGTCTGGTGGTGAGGCACAGCGTATTCGTCTTGCGACACAGATAGGATCAGGCTTGATGGGGGTTGCATACATTCTGGATGAGCCGAGTATTGGTCTTCATCAGCGTGACAACGATAAATTGATTGCTGCACTGAAACATTTGAGGGATTTAGGAAACACGCTTTTGGTAGTAGAACATGACGAAGACACGATGTTCGCAGCAGACCATATTGTGGATATCGGACCGGGAGCCGGTTCCGAAGGTGGATATGTGGTAGCACAGGGAACGGCAGAAGATATTATGGCATGCCCGGAATCTATTACCGGGGCTTATCTGAGCGGAAGAATTAAGATACCGGTTCCGTCAGAAAGAAAGGAACCGACTGGCTATATTGAGGTAATAGGAGCCAGACAGAATAATCTGAAAAATATAAATGTGAAATTTCCATTGGGCGTGATGACCTGTGTGACAGGGGTTTCGGGTTCGGGAAAGAGCTCGCTGGTCAATGAGATTTTATATAAACGATTGGCTCGGGAGTTGAATAGGGCAAAGATGAAACCGGGTGATCATGATACCATATTGGGCACGGAGAATCTTGACAAGATTATAAATATTGATCAGTCTCCGATTGGTAGATCACCGCGTTCCAATCCTGCCACTTATACAGGCGTGTTTGATTTGATTCGTGATCTTTTTGCAAACACGAGGGATGCAAAAGCAATGGGATATAACAAGGGAAGGTTTTCCTTTAATGTATCAGGAGGACGTTGCGAAGCCTGTAAAGGTGACGGTATCATAAAAATTGAGATGCATTTCCTGGCAGATGTGTATGTTCCTTGTGAGGTCTGCGGTGGAAAGCGATACAATCGGGAAACACTTGAGGTGAAATACAAAGGAAAGAGTATTTATGATGTGCTTGATATGACGGTGGATGAGGCATGTGAATTTTTTGAAAATGTACCATCAATCTTACGAAAAATCAGCACATTAAAAGATGTCGGATTGGGATATATTAAACTGGGACAACCATCAACGACCCTTTCCGGAGGTGAGGCACAGCGTATTAAACTTGCCACAGAATTAAGTCGCAGGAGCACCGGAAAAACCATATATGTGTTGGATGAGCCTACGACAGGGCTTCATTTCGCAGATGTGCACAGATTAGTGGATATTCTGCGCAAGCTCTGTGAGGGAGGAAATACCGTAGTGGTGATTGAACATAATCTTGATGTGATAAAAACCGCTGATTATATTATTGATATTGGCCCAGAGGGTGGAGAAGGCGGAGGAACGGTTGTCTGTTCGGGAACACCGGAACAGATTGTAGAATGTGAGGCTTCATACACCGGAAAATATTTAAAAAAATATTTGTAGACAGAAAAAGACGACAATACAGATACGGGGGGAGTATTGTCGCCGTTTGTAATATAGACAGGTTATGTAAGTATAATACTGTGACTATGTAAAACTGACTAGCATAGCAGGGTTAAATTTATGTAAAACAGGTAGTAGTACGGATATTACATTATCCATGCATCGCAGATGCTTTCCGTTCCCACACAGACACGCTCTCGCTCGGATAAACACGCAGCGGACACTAAACTCACTTGCGTTCGTTAAGTGCCGACGTGTTTATACGGTCTGTTTTGGGAGCGGAAAGCATCTGCGATACATGGATAATGTAATATCTGTACAGCTGGCATTTGTTTCATACAAAATAGTGGGAACCTTTCAATTGTAACCTTGCCTTTACGCCATCCCTATTTTGCACATAAATATTACTTTATTTTTTGGAAATCATATAGTATAATCATGTGGAAAGCAATGAATGGTGCAGTATTGCACTGTGAATTACAACAATATAAAATAAATGAAAATGGAGGATTTACAAATGTTAGTTTCAGCTACAGAGATGTTGCAGAAGGCAAAGGCTGGCAAATATGCGGTTGGTCAGTTCAATATCAACAACCTTGAGTGGACAAAGTCAATTCTTTTAACAGCACAGGAATTGAACTCCCCGGTTATCCTTGGTGTATCTGAGGGTGCAGGTAAGTATATGACAGGTTTTAAGACGGTTGCAGCTATGGTTAAGGCTATGGACGAGGAGCTCGGAATCACAGTTCCTGTTGCACTTCATCTTGATCATGGTTCATATGATGGCTGTTATAAGTGTATTAAGGCTGGCTTTACATCTATCATGTTTGATGGTTCTCATTTTGCTATTGATGAGAACATTGCAAAGACAAAGGAACTTGTTGCAGTTGCTCATCAGCTTGGTCTTTCTATTGAGGCTGAGGTTGGATCTATCGGCGGTGAGGAAGATGGCGTAGTTGGTATGGGTGAGTGCGCTGATCCGAATGAGTGTAAAGCAATCGCTGACCTGGGCGTTGATATGCTTGCAGCAGGTATCGGTAATATTCATGGAAAGTACCCTGAAAACTGGGCAG
>CAMAMD010000006.1 GCA_945836785.1 uncultured Clostridium sp. | reverse complement strand
TGTAATATGATGTAGGTGCAGATTATCAGAACCGTCTGTATAATAGGAAAATACTATGTAAATTATATTTTTAAGGAGGGCTTATATATGCGTTCATGGCAGGGATATCAAAAAGGTGTAAATTTGGGAGGATGGTTCTCTCAATGTGAGTATTCGAAGGAACGGTTTGATAGTTTTATCACGGAGGCGGATATTGAGCGATTGTCACATTGGGGCATTGACCACCTGAGATTGCCAGTGGATTATAATCTGGTGGAGACAGAGGACGGAGCGTATAAGGAAGAAGGATTTGCATATATAAAGCGTGCTATCGAATGGTGCAGAAAATATGGTTTGAATATGATCTTAGATTTGCATAAAACGATGGGCTATTCCTTTGATCCGGGCGAGTCACAGGCTGGATTTTTCGATAATGAAGTGTATCAGGAAAGGTTTTATCGCCTTTGGGAGCAGTTTGCGACACGTTTTTCCGGTTACGGAGATAATATTGCGTTTGAACTGCTAAATGAGGTGGTTGATAAGAGCGTTTGCGATGCATGGAATCGTATTTCGACAATCTGTATAAAACGTATCAGAAACATAGCCCCTGATACAAAAATTCTTCTTGGCGGTTATTGGAACAATAGTGTGAAGGCTGTCAAAGATCTGGTAATGCCGTTTGATGAGAATATTGTATATAATTTCCATTGTTATGATCCGTTGCTTTTCACACATCAGGGTGCTTATTGGGTAGAGGGTATGCCACTTGATTTTCGTATGGGCTTTGATTGCACCATGCAGGAATTAAAGGCACAGGCGGCTGCAAATTTGCCGGAGTATCAGGCAAATCTGATTCAGGCTGATCTATATGATGGAAAGCTGGATGAAAATTATTTTGAGGATTTGTTTGCAGAAGCAATTGCGGCAGCGGAGCAGAGAAATGTACCGCTTTACTGTGGAGAGTATGGTGTGATAGATAAGGCAACTCCGGAGGATACACTGGCATGGTACAGTGCAATACATACGGTATTTGAACGCCATGGCATTGGACGTGCAGCATGGTCTTACAAGGAGATGGACTTTGGTCTTCAGGAGGAGCGTTTATCAGGTGTGCTTGAGCAATTGACAAAATTGTTATAAAATGTAGTTTGAATGTATGGAATGTAAGCGGTATGCTTTCGATTCCTGTTGTCGAGTGTATGAAATATATTATGAACGGATGGAGGAAAGTATATAATGGAGATTATGGGCAATAAAAAGCTTGGCTTCGGACTTATGAGACTTCCGCTGCTTGATGCAAACGATGCGGCAAGTATAGATATCGAGCTGACGAAGAAAATGGTGGATGCATTTATTGAAAATGGGTTTACATATTTTGATACAGCATGGATGTACTGTGGTTTCAATAGCGAGAACGCAACAAAAGAGGCTCTTGTGAAGCGACATCCGCGTGATACTTATACGTTGGCAACAAAACTGCATGCCGGTTTTCTTAAAACGAAAGAGGACAGGGACAGGATTTTCCATGAGCAGATGACGAAGACAGGTGTAGATTATTTTGACTATTATCTGTTGCACGATATCGGTTATGACCATTATGAGATATATAACAAATTGGATTGCTTTACATGGATACAGGATAAGAAGAAGCAGGGATTGGTCAAACATATAGGATTTTCATATCATGATAATGCAGAATTGCTGGACAAAGTACTGACAGAACACCCTGAAATGGAATTTGTACAGTTGCAGATTAATTATATCGATTGGGACAGCGAGGGCGTACAGGCTCGTAAATGTTATGAAGTAGCAACAAAGCATGGCAAGCCGGTCATCGTTATGGAGCCTGTTAAAGGCGGAACACTGGCACAAGTTCCTGAGAATGTGGAGAAGATGTTTAAGGATTATCATCCGGATATGTCTGTTCCGTCATGGGCAATACGTTTTGCTGCCAGTCTGGATAATGTCTGTATGGTTTTAAGTGGTATGAGCAACATGGAACAGTTGCTTGATAACATGTGTTATATGAAGGATTTGAAACCGCTTAATCAGGAGGAACAGGAGATTATTAAACAGGCGGTTGATATCATAAACGGTGATATTGCGATTCCATGTACGGGATGCTCGTATTGTACAGACGGTTGCCCGAAAAAGATTGCGATTCCGAAATATTTTTCTCTGTATAATGCGGATAAACAGGAAATCAAGGAAAAAGGTTGGACCCCGCAGGGCGAGTATTATGACAGACTGACTGCCGTATTTGGTAAGGCAAGTGATTGTATAGGTTGTGGTCAGTGTGAGAGAGCTTGTCCGCAGCATCTTACAATTATTGATTATCTGAAAGAAGTTGCGGATTATTTTGAAAAATAGAGGATAAAATATTTGACATAATGAGATAACACTCAGTATAAGTTGGTGATTGCTGTGGAAACAAGAGAAGTACTAAACAGGTTTAAAAATGGAGAAATGTCCTTGGACGAGGCGGAGCATTTTTTCAGGCAGCTCCCTTATGAGGATATGGGATATGCGAAACTGGATATGCATCGAGAGGTGCGTTCCGGATTTCCGGAGGTAATATATTGTGAAGGAAAACCGGATGACTATCTGGTTTCCATATATCAGCGTATGTATGAGGCAAACGGAGAGGTGTTTGGCACAAGGGCGGATATACATCAGTATGAACTTGTGAAGCATGTTATCCCTGAGATTATGTATGATGAAGTGTCACATATTCTTAAGTATGAAAAAAAAGAAAAAAAACATATCGGAAAAATAGTGGTCTGTACAGCAGGTACAGCGGATATTCCGGTGGCGGAGGAAGCAGCTCAGACAGCAGAATATTTCGGGGCTCATGTTGATAGAGTTTATGATGTGGGTGTCAGTGGAATACATCGTCTTTTGTCAAAGCTGGATGTGCTACAGGAGGCAAATTGTATCGTTGCGGTGGCAGGAATGGAGGGTGCCCTGGCCAGTGTGGTGGGTGGCCTGGTAAGTGTACCTGTTATTGCGGTTCCGACCTCGGTGGGATATGGCGCAAGTATGCATGGTTTGTCGGCTCTGTTAACGATGATTAATTCCTGCGCAAACGGCGTTTCGGTGGTCAATATTGACAATGGTTTCGGTGCCGGTTATATGGCAACGCAGATTAACAGGCAGTCGGTTCGTGATGATGACAGGAATAGTTCTGATATTTCCGACAGTACTGCGGAAAGCAGGCAGGACGGAAACGGAGATGTGTTGCAGAACGTCGATGAGACACTGGCTTTTCAGAAATTGGAACAATTAAAACAATATTTGCGGGAGCTTGAAAGTGTGGCAGTAGCATTTTCGGGTGGCGTGGATTCAACATTTCTCTTACAGGTGGCACATGATACGCTGGGAGAACGTGTACTTGCTGTTACAGATGCTTCTGTTTTTGTGCCTGAACGGGAAGTGGAAGAAGCCAGGGCGTTCTGTGAGCACAGAGGTATCAGACATCAGGTTTATGAGTCTCAACCGCTTAAGGTGCCGGGAATTTCGGAAAATCCAAAGAATCGCTGCTATCTGTGTAAGCATGCACTCTTTGAAAAATTACTGGAACTGGCAGATGAATATGGCATGCATTATGTGGCAGAGGGTTCAAATACGGATGACTGTGGAGACTACAGACCGGGACTTCAGGCAGTGGCAGAGTTGGGAATTATATCTCCGCTTCGTAAAGTAGGACTATGTAAGAATGAGATAAGATTTCTGTCCAGACAGCTTGGACTTGCTACATGGGACAAGCCGTCTTTTGCCTGTCTTGCGTCACGTTTTGTATATGGTGAGGAGATTACGACGGAGCGGTTGTCTATGGTTGAACGGGCTGAACAGCTGTTGATGGATATGGGATTTACGCAGTTTCGTGTGAGGATGCATGGAACATTGGCGAGGATTGAGGTGTCACCGCAAGAGATGGTGAAACTGACAGAACCTGATATTCGGTTGCAGGTTACAGAGGAGTTTCGCAGACTGGGATTTACTTATGTGACGATGGATATGCAGGGATACCGGACGGGAAGTATGAATGAGACATTAGCACGGGATGCCGCTGGAATTGTAGAAAAACAGGTAAATCAACGTTAATTCAACGTAATTGATGTATACTGATGTAATCATGGTATTGAAGAGAGACAGGCTTATGTATGGCAGGGTAAAAGGAGCAAATTGATGAAGAAAACATTATATCTTGAATGTAGTGCCGGAATCAGTGGAGATATGACTGTGGCTGCTTTACTTGATCTGGGAGCTGATGAGACGGTGTTGCGTAGAACATTGGACAGCATCCCTGTAGACGGGTTTCATATAGAAATCAGCAGAGTAAAAAAAGCGGGTATTGATTGTTGTGATTTTAATGTAATACTGCATCATGAAAGCCATGATCATGATATGGAATATCTTCACGGGATGGGGGAGACAGCATATAATCAGGAACAGCATGTGCATTATGAACACCGCCATGGTGCAGATATGTCATATATTTTGAATGTGCTTGAAAATACAGATATGACTGCGGAAGCTCGTAAAATTGCATGCCGGATATTTGATATCATTGCCAGAGCCGAAGCTGAGGCACATGGAACATCTGTTGACGAGGTTCATTTCCATGAGGTGGGAGCAGTTGACTCTATCGTGGATATTGTCGCTGTTGCAGTATGTATGGATAATCTCAATATTGAGGAGGTTATCGTGCCAAGAGTCAGTGAGGGAGTTGGTACGATACGGTGCCAGCATGGTGTACTCCCGATTCCCGTTCCCGCAGTGGTTAATATCATTCGGGAATATAACATCAATTTGGAGATTACAGGAATACAGGGAGAATTTGTTACACCTACCGGTGCGGCAATTGTGGCTGCTGTTAAAACTTCAGATCGCCTGCCGGACAGCTTTGTAATACAGAAGATAGGGCTGGGTGCAGGAAAACGTAATTATGAGAGACCGGGGATTTTGCGGGCAATGCTTATAGAACCTTCAAAGCATGAAAGTACACCTGCTTATGGTGATGACAGAGTTATATATAAGCTGGAGAGTAATATAGATGACTGTTCGGGGGAGGTTCTCGGCTATACCATGGAACGATTATTTGAGGCCGGAGCAAGGGATGTACATTACCATCCGGTATATATGAAAAAGAATCGCCCGGGTTGGCAGCTCAATGTGATATGTGATGAAAGTGATGTAGAAAAGCTTGAACAGATTATTTTCAGTGAAACTACAACGATCGGAATCAGACGTATGAAACTTGAAAGAAGTACGCTTGACAGAAAGATAGAGAAGGTAGATACGCTATATGGTGTGATTGAGGTGAAAGTGTGCACACTTCCAGATGGGACAAAACGTTATTATCCTGAATATGAAAGTATAGCGGATATATGCAGACAAAGAAATATACCCTATCATGCGGTATATCAAAATGTGCGTGCATCATGTGAGGTTAGTGAAAACATTTGATAAAAAGTCTGTTCAGTAAACATGGATTGTGATAAAATACCGCTGAAACAATGGAATGGAAAAGGAGGATAAAAAGATATGGCATGTTTTTTGGTACCAACAACGGAGGCGATTATAACGACAATCGTGGAGAAGGCTGTAAAAGCGAAAGAGGACAAAAAGGTACAGAATCATAATGTATCTGCTGAGGGTGAGGCATCCGAATGTAAGATAGCATTATCCAGAAAGCTGGGCTGGCTCAACAAAATGCTTTGGGGTGGTTCTGCACTGCTTGCTTTTGAGCATATCTGGCATGGCGAGGTATCCCCGTTTTTTCCGTTTTTAACTGCGATGGAGAATACAAATGATGCGATGGCGATGTTGCACGAGATGTCCACGGTAGGGGTGTCGATGGCGGCGTTGGTTACGGTAGTGTGGGGAATTATGGTAGCTGTCGTTAGCCGGGTGAGCAGAAAAAATAGTGATACAGTTCTTTCCTGTGAAGAGCCTGTAGTTGAAAAGATAAACAGGGAGTAAGAAAGGAAATACATATGACTTTATTGATTACAATATTTGCGGCGGCTATCTGTACCGCCGTTTGGTATAAACGTGCGCCGAAGGACGATATGAGACTTAGTACATTATGTTTTATGTATTGGGGAGCATCTCTTATGTGGATGGTGGATGCGGTATTTGAGTATGCTGAGCTTGGTGCAGATTTTTTCTCACCGGCACCGCTTGATATGTTGAATGATGCATTTCTTGGCTTATCGGTAGTTGCTCTTGGACTGGTTATATGGGTTATAACGCTAATTGTAAAGGATCCAAGGAGCATTATGAAAAAAATACACTTGTAAAGATTGTCATAATCATTTACAATGATGCTGTGACACTTTATAGTATAAAAGTATTTTTTGGTAAGGTAGGAGAAGAAGATGAAAGAAATATCAAAATTGATGGAATATCGGGAAAGCATCAAAGTGGTAGATGCGACGTTAAGAGATGGAGGTCTGGTAAATGATTTCCGTTTTACGGAGGATTTTATCAAGGCATTATATCAGGCAAATATCAAAGCCGGTGTAGATTATATGGAATTTGGCTATAAGGCATCTAAGGAGATGTTTGATGTAGATAAATTTGGAAAATGCAAATTCTGCGATGACGATTTTATCAGGGGAATTGTGGGAGATAATGACACAGACCTCAAAATCGCAGTCATGGCAGATGTAGGAAGATGTGATTATAAAACCGATATTATAAACAGAGAGGATAGCCCGATTGATTTAATCAGGGTAGCAACATATTTGAATACAATTCCTGCGGCTGCCGATATGATTGAGGACGCCCATGCCAAGGGATATGAGACAAGCTGTAATATTATGGCTATATCAAACGGACAGGAAGCAGATTTAAAAGTTGCTCTGGATATACTCGGAAAGACACCGGTAGATGTGTTCTATATCGTAGATAGTTATGGGGCATTATACCCTGAACAGATTGCACGTATTGCAGATGTTTATCTTGAGTTTGCTGCCAAATATGATAAGAAGGTCGGTATACATGCACATAATAATCAGCAACTTGCCTTTGCCAATACCATTGAGGCAGTTGGTGATGGTGTTGACTTCCTGGATGCTACGTATTCTGCCATGGGCAGAGGTGCAGGAAACTGTGCAATGGAATTATTGCTGGGATTTTTGCGTAATCCAAAGTACAATCTTTATCCTGTTATTCAGTTTATCGAGAAATATATGAATCCTTTAAAGGCGGAGGGCGTTGTATGGGGATATGATTTGCAATATCTTATGACGGGTATTTTAAATCAGCATCCGAGAACGGCAATCCAGTTTACGAAAGAGGGAAGAACAGATTACTCAGAGTTCTATAAAGAGGTTGTTGCACAGGATTAAGTAAGTATACCACACGAAAACAAAATGGCATATATATGTATAATAAAAACCGTTTGTGAATGTCGGCACTTAGCGAGGTATTTTCGAGCTTAGTACCGTTACATGAGCAACGCGCGGGAGCATGTTTTTATTATACATATATATGCCATTTTGTTTTCGTGCAATATGCTTCATTATTTTATTGTTGAAGGTCCGAAAAAACAATACAATGTGACATTTGTCATAACAGAATCTGACGGACTTCACTTGGAAGTTTTCAGAGGAGGATGTATCTTATATACAACAACATATATGAAACTGTGTGAAACAGGAGGTAGAGGAATGAGTGAAACAGTTGTAAAGATAGAAAATCTGGTAAAACGCTATAAGGAGACGCTTGCGCTTGACCACTTTAATCTGGAAATTAATGAAGGGGAAGTGTTTGGATTGCTTGGACCAAATGGTTCTGGTAAGACAACAACCATCAATTGTATATTATCTCTGCTGACTTATGATAAGGGCTCTGTGGAGGTGTTCGGACAGAAGATGACGCCGGATAATTATGAGGTGAAGAAAAATATCGGCGTGGTTATGCAGAATGTAGCTGTTTATAATGAACTCACTGTCTACGAGAATATTGATTTCTTTTGTGGCCTGTACATAAAGGACAAGGCTATGAGAAAACAGTATGTGGAAGAGGCTATTCAATTTGTAGATTTGCAGGATTTCAAGAAATTTCATCCGAAAAAGCTGTCCGGCGGTCTGCTGAGAAGATTAAATATTGCCTGTGGTATTGCACATAAGCCAAAATTGATTATTATGGATGAACCGACAGTGGCAGTGGATCCGCAGAGCAGAAACAAGATTCTGGAAGGGATTGAGGAACTGAATCGTCAGGGGGCAACAATCATATATACGTCTCATTATATGGAAGAGGTTGAACAGATATGTACGAGAATTGCAATCATGGATAAGGGAAAGAATATTGCACTTGGTACAAAGGATGAATTGAAGAAACTGATCAAGAATACAGAGACAATCTCTATAGAGACTGCGGATATATCCGAGGAACACAAAATAGCACTTGGCCATCTTGGACATGTGTATCAGGTTGAATACGAGAATGGGAAGCTTATCCTAAAATGCAGTGGTGGAAAACATAATCTGATTAAAGTATTGGATTATATTCAGGCAAATGATATACCTTGCGGAAGAGTATACTCGGAGCTTCCGACGCTCAATGATGTTTTTTTGGAGATAACCGGAAAAGAACTGCGTGACAGGGAGGTGTAGCAGATGTTTTGGCATAATTTTAAATATAATCTGCTGATTACGATGCGTGATAAAGGACAATGGTTCTGGAGCTTTATATTTGTAGCAATGCTTGGAACTCTGTTCCGGCTTACGTTTGGGAATGCATATGATGGGTCGGAAATGGCACGGAACTTGCCGGTGGCTGTATATATCGAAGATAAAGCAGTGTCTGATATTTTTTCTGGCATGATTGCGGATATATCCTTGGAGGACAGTGATGATAAGCTGCTTGATGTACAATATGTTGACAGTATGGAGATAGCCGAAGAAATGCTGGAGAAGGAAGAAGTTCTCGGTATCTATTATTCTGTGCAGGGTGAGCTTAGACTGATGGTGCGGGATGACGGAATCAAAGAGGGAATTTTATCTTCTGTAGTGGCAAGTTATCATAGGATTATGACTGTTATGACATCTGTTTCCCAAAAGGATGCGTCTAAAATGATGACGGCCATGACCAAACTTTTGACCGGTGAAACCAAAAATCAGGAGAAAGTTTTGTCAGACGGAAATATGGATATGTTTACGGAGTATTTCTATAATCTGATTGCCATGGGATGCCTGTTTGCTTCTTTTGCCGGGGTAGCACTTACAAGACAAAGTCAGGCAAATCTATCTTCAATTGGAGCCAGAAAATGTGTTGCGCAGACAGGAACATTTCTTTCAACGACTGCGGCTATTTTAGCGAATCTGGTGCTGCTGTTTACCTGTGAAATGTTGGCTATCGTATATCTGTCCTTGATCGGTGTGGATTTCGGAAATAAAATATGGCAGATGATATTGCTTGTTTTCGTCGGAACGCTGGCGGGGATTACACTGGGATTTTTAGTAGGAAGTATTGGAAAATTAAGCGAGAATGTCAAGGAGGGAATTGTCACAGGTGTATCCTTGGGGCTGTGTTTTATGTCAGGATTGATGATCGGAGATATGAAGTTTATTATGCAACAGCATTGTCCGTGGTTTAATAAGATTAATCCGGCAGCATTAATCAGTGATTCGTTTTATGCGTTAAATGTCTATCAGACCAACAACCAGTTCTGGTGGAATATAATTTCACTTGTTGTGTTATCAATTATATTTACACTGGGCGGTGCACTGTTGGGAAGGAGGAGAAGATATGCAAGTATATAAAACTTTTTTTGGCATCTTAAAAAAACAAATTGGCAGCAGTATGATATTCTTTGGTATCTTCATGGGGCTTCTGATAGCTTTATCTAAGATGGGGGCAGAACAGAGAAATGATTATCAGAGTTATTCCTGTAAACTGGCTATTTTTGATCGTGATCATTCCGAGGCATCAGAAAAACTGACAGAATATCTTTCGGGTACGAATGAGATAGTTGGAATTAAGGATGATGAGGAAACGATACAGAATTATTTATATTATCAGGAAATCGACTATGTATTGTATATCGAGGAGGGGTATGCTGAAACAGGAAGTCTGACCAATATTAAACGCCCGGGAAGTAACACAGGGATGTATATGGATCAACAGATAGCCGGTTATGAAAATTCTATGGCTGCACTCCTTGAAACAGGGTATACAATGGATGAGGCCTATGAATTGACGATGGATGCATTGTCAGAAGAGGGTTTGGTTACAATGCAAGGCTCCGGTTCGGCAGAAAAACCGGAAACATACTATTTCTTTCTGTATCTTCCATATGTGTTTATCATGATGTCGTTCAGCGGACTGGGACCGGTACTGGTGGCATTCAACAGGCGGGAGGTCAGCGACCGGGTTAATGTTTCTGCAATGCCGGTTAAGTCAAGAAATATTCAACTGGCATTTGGAACTATAACATCCGGAATTGGTCTTTGGCTGTTGTTTATGCTGTTGTCAGTCGTGATGTACGGAAACTCGGCATTTGCGAATGGAATGGTATATGATATGTTAAATGCTCTGGCTTTTACAGTTGTAAGCCTTGGTATTGTTAGTATAGCCGGGAACTTTAATCTGTCTCAGCAAAATATTTCCATGGTATCTAATATTGTCGGTCTGGGCTTGTCATTTTTGGGAGGAATTTTTGTCCCGATGGAGATATTTGGAGATGGTCTCAGGTCAGTGATGAAGTTTTTACCGACCTACTGGTATGTGACAGCGCATGAGAAGGTTATGAGCGGAGCGGATGTTGCGCAGATTTTACCATGTGTAGGTGTACAGCTTTTGTATGGATTGGTATTTATCGCAGTCAGCATGCTGATATCGAAACGTATGAAAC
This sequence comes from uncultured Clostridium sp., assembly GCA_945836785.1. The sequence goes on along the minus strand of CAMAMD010000006.1, from coordinate 7,112 downwards.
TGGCAAGAATATCGTAGATATTGCAAAGAAAGGGCTGTCGCAGGAAGGCAGCCCTTTCTTTATTTCCATTATTGTTTATTTGTGGTATACTATGACCATATATTGAGTACTATAGTGGTTTGGTCGGGAGTATGGGGTATGACATATATTTTTGATAAAATTATCTTAATTCTATTATCTGTGTTTATATTGTTTAAAGAAGCAGCAGGCAACAACATTGTGGTTGCCCTTCTGACCGTGATTCTTGTTGCTGCATTAAATTCCTTTTTTGAAGAGAAAATAATTATATGGATATCTACTTTTTTATATGCTGTAAGTATGTTGTTTTTGCCGGAGCTTACATGCATGGTTCCAGTGATTTTTTATGATGCCTGTTTACATGCAACAGTGATTCCAGTGTGTTTGTTGGGAATATGCAGTCTGCCATACTGTTTAAATCTATCCCCTTTTTCTATATGTTATTTTATACTTAATATGTTGTTAGGGTACTACATGAATCGAAAGAGTGCAAGGTTGGAATGGCTTGACCGTAGCGTAAAGCAAATCAGGGATGATGAGGAAGAACGGAATATTTTATTGGCAGAGAAGAACAGGCATCTGATTGAAAAACAGGATCAGGAGGTTTATGTTGCCACCTTGAAAGAAAGAAACAGGATTGCAAGGGAGATACATGACAATGTCGGGCATATTCTTACACGGACTATTTTACAGATGGGGGCATTGATGACTATACATAAGGAAGAACCGATGCATGGACAGCTTACATCCGTGAAAGATAATCTGGATGTAGCTATGAATAATATCAGGGAGAGTGTACATGATCTGCATGACGAGTCGGTGGATTTAAAGCAGGCTGTTATAGATATAGCGGATGGTATGAAGGGGCACTTTGATTATCATGTGGAGTATGATATTCAGGACAAAGTAGACAAACAATATAAATACGCAATGATTGGAATTGTCAGGGAAGGCGTATCCAATATTTTGAAGCACAGCAAAAACTCAAATGTGGATCTTATATTAAGGGAACATCCGGGAATGTACCAGCTTATTATACATGATTATACTGTTGTTCAAAAAGAATCACCAAAGGCTGTGTGCGAACAAGATGATATGTTTGAAAAACTGTTCAAAGGAGGAGGTATAGGACTTCAGAATATTCAGGACAGAGCATCCGGGTTGAAGGGGCATGTTGTGATAAGTACGGATCGAGGATTTCGTATTTTTGTGACCCTGCCAAAACGGCAGAATATGGGGACGGTCTGACGTAATCTGTGTAGGTACAGAATAAGTTAGTGTGTATAAAATGAAATGGAGGCGTTATGAGAGTAGTAATTGTAGATGATGATACATTGGTTGCTATTTCGTTGCAGACAATTTTGGAGTCGGATGAGGCAGTTAAGGTTGTGGCAACAGGGAACAGCGGAGAGGAGGCAATTCGGTTATATCGGGAGTATAAGCCGGATGTGCTGCTGATGGATATAAGAATGTCAGGAATGAGCGGCTTGGAAGCCGGAGAACAAATTTTATCTGAATTTACCGACGCAAAGATTTTGTATCTGACGACTTTTATGGATGATGAGTATATTGTAAAAACTTTGCATATTGGAGCAAAGGGTTATATATTGAAACAGGATTTTGAAGGAATCATACCGGCACTGAAAGCAGTGTATGGCGGACAAAATGTATTTGGTCAGGATATTGTAGAAAAATTGCCGGAGCTGATGAAACAAAAAAAGACTGTTGATTATAATATGTATGATATAACGGATAAGGAGCAGGAAATCATAGAGGAAGTAGCAGAGGGCTATAGCAACAAGGAGATTGCGGCTAGGATGTATTTGAGTGAAGGAACCGTGCGTAATTATATCAGTGGAATTTTGGAGAAGTTATCCTTGCGGGACAGGACCCAGCTGGCTATCTTTTACTATAAAAACAGGTGATATTTGAAAGGTAAGTAAAAAATTTTAATATTAAGAATAAAAATACCATAAAAAGAAGATGGTGATTCGTAAATATAGACAGGAGGTTTTGTATGACAGATGAAGAATTTCAGACTGCCATATATGCGTTGGCCAACGGAGATAAAAATGCATTAAGGCTGATATATGAGGCATACGTTCGTTTTATATATGCCGTTGTCTATGACGTGGTAGGCCGTCGGGAGGACGCGGAGGATATTACATCTGAGTTTTTTATTAAGCTGGTACGCGTTGCTGATAGTTTTAGACCGGGGAGTCCGCACAGGGCATGGATGGTTCAGATTGCACGCAATATGGCAATAGACAATTTGCGGAAAAGCAGGCGTGAGGTTTTGGAATATGAGGCAGATGAAACGCAGACAGACGGTAATACATATAGTGTGATTGAATGTGCAGGTGCGGCGGAGCATGCACAGGAGGTTGAAAAAAAAGCGGTGCTTGCAGAGGATATGCGGCATGCGATGCAGGTATTAAAACCAAAGGAGAAAGAAATCGTGGACATGAAGCTGTTGGGGCAGCTTACATTTCAGGAAATTGCTGATGCGACGGGCAGACCGCTTGGGACAGTAACCTGGCTGTACAATCAGGGTATCATGAAGCTGAGGAGGTGTCTTTCAGAATATGAGCGAGAATAAAATAATAAATGATATAACAGATGAAATGCTGAAGGCATATCTTGCAGCGTCTGATATGGAGACACCGGATCTCTGGAGTCGTGTAGAACAGGGGTTTGACAGAGAAATGTCTGACATGAATCACAGGAATTGTGATAATAAGGTTGTTCATATGAATCAAATAAACAGAAAGAAGAAATTTGCATGGAGAAAATATGTGGGGATAGCTGCGGCGATTCTGATCTGCCTGATTGCTGTGCCTGTTATAGCTTTATTTGGAGCACATAATCGTACAAAGGGTGATATAGAATATAACAAAAATGAGGATGTGATGGAGTTTACGGAAGCGGGAACGTATCAGGCTGCAGAGGAGTCAATGGCAGAGTCGGTAGCAGAGAGTGACGCTGCAGCAGGAATTGCAGAATTTGACTATGAAACAAATGATAATCTCGATAGTGCTGATAGCGCACAGGTGACGGCGGATGTGGGAACAATCGGCAAGAATACTTCTGTTTTGGAGGTCGAGGTCTTTATAACGGAAGAAATAACAGAAGACGGGACAATCATTCCGGTAGCAGAGATACAAACAATTGTGGAAAACAAGGATTACGATGTTGGAACAGGAGATATTCTTGTGTTTGATAATGCGGAGTATGTCAGGGAATGCGTCAAGTCATATGACAAAGAACAGAACGGTGGGCAGCTTTTGGCGGTTATTATAGTGTCTGATGTGTTAAAGCAGACGGATGGCAGATATCTGTGTCATTATATTTCGGGGCTGGAATAGCCAAAACAGCCAAAATGCTGATTTATTTCTTTACTCCATGTAAGATATTTGTTATAATCACTTTAGATTACTAAAGTGTGAAATCAAAACATTATGTGATAAACGGAGGTTACAAAAATGGGCTTAAACGGTACAATGATGCAGTATTTTGAATGGGATCTGCCTGCTGATTCTACACTGTGGAACACATTGAAAGCGGATGCAACAAAGCTTAAAAATGCAGGAATCACTGCGGTGTGGCTTCCACCGGCATATAAGGGAGCAAACGGTGTGAATGATGTAGGATATGGTGTGTATGATTTGTACGATTTGGGAGAGTTTGACCAGAAGGGTTCTATTCCAACCAAATATGGCACGAAAGATGAATATCTGGCTGCAATTTCTGCTTTACATACAAAGGGAATCAACGTATATGCGGACATCGTACTGAATCACAAAATTGGTGCCGATGAGGTTGAACAGGTCAGTGCAGACGAATTTAACGGAACCAGCCGGAATCAGATGATCAGCGATTCAAAGACAATCGGTGCATGGACCAAATTCACTTTCCCGGGCAGAAAGGGAAAGTATTCCGATTTTACATGGAATTGGAAACATTTTGATGGGATTGACTGGGATCAGGACAGAGCAAAAAAATCAATTTTCCGTTTTCAAGGAAAGAACTGGGATTCTGAGGTTGACGGAGAACTTGACAATTATGATTATCTGATGGGTGCTGATTTGGATTTTGATAATCCGGAGGTAAGAGAGGAACTAATCAGATGGGGTGCATGGTATACCGAAATAGCAGATTTGGATGGATACAGGCTTGATGCGGTGAAGCATATCAATAAATATTTCTATAAGGATTGGATGCGTGCGATGAAGCAGGCAGCAGGCAAGGATTTATTTGCAGTCGGCGAATACTGGCACTGGGATGTGAATGTACTTCAGGATTACATCAAGGCGACGGAAGGTGAACTCAGTTTGTTTGATGTTCCTTTGCATTTCAATTTCCATAATTGTTCCAAGGCACATGGAAATTATGATTTGCGGACTATTTTAAATGGTTCCCTCGTTCAGAAAAATCCTGTCCGTGCAGTTACTTTTGTAGATAATCATGACAGCCAGCCGGGACAGTCCCTGGAGTCATGGGTTGATGATTGGTTTAAGCCGATGGCATATGCGATTATTCTGCTGCGTCAGGAGGGTTATCCTTGCGTATTTTATGGGGATTATAAAGGAATCCCGACAAGCAAGATAAAGTCTAAGAAGAAAGAACTGGATAAGCTTATGAAACTTCGTAAGCTGAATGCATATGGCGCACAGCATGATTATTTTGATGATCCAAATTGTATAGGCTGGACAAGAGAGGGCGATGAGGAGCATAAAAACTCCGGATTGGCAGTTGTTATTTCAGATGGTACAGGCGGAACAAAGCATATGTATATCGGAAAGCAGTTTGCAGGCTGCCATTTTGCAGATGCTATGGGCAATGCGAAATATAATATTAAAATAGACGATGACGGTTTTGGAGATTTCTATGTAAATCGTAGTGCTGTAGCAGTCTGGGTTAGAAAAGAGAACAAATAGCAGGTGATAATATGGGAAAGACAATCAGAACAGATTCGGTAAAGGATTTATTTGAGGCTGTATTAACACTTGAAAATGTGGAGGAGTGTTTTCAATTCTTTGAGGATGTCTGTACAGTCAATGAAGTACTGGCTATAGCACAGAGATTTTCAGTTGCCAAAATGTTGAAAGAAAATCATACTTATCTGGAGGTTGCGAAAGAAACCGGTGCATCTACCGCAACAATCAGCAGGGTGAATCGGTCATTAAATTACGGAAGTGACGGATATGATATGGTTTTTTCCAGATTAAGTGAAAAACAGTCCTAAGACAGAGAATTCGTAAACATGCGGATGTGTTTGTTGACAGTATGGATGGAAATGTCAATTGCATAAATAGACTATACGATAAGCGAATCGGTCGGCCTTGTCCTGTAAAAAATGGGATGAGGTCGGCCGATATATTTTATGTGAGAAATCAAACCTGAGTGATATCTTGCAGAAAGTACCCTCTCTGATGAGTAGACTGATAATAATGTTGTGCACATAATTCGCTGTTCTTAAGCGGCGATATATCGGAGGAGGGATCATATGATTATCAATTCAAGTGCTGTCGGTATGGCGGCAAAAACAATGCAAAGAGTAAGTTATACGGAAAACAATGAGAGTACGGTTATGAACATGAAGAACGGCAGTATCGGATATTCGAACAGCGGTTTTGAAAGTAGCTATGAGCGTGCATATTCGGAACAGATGCACCAGGAAAATTCACAGGATGGCCAGATATCGGAAAGAGAAACAAAGACACAGAAGTCCGGTGAAAATGCATACGGAAATAATCGCACGCAAGCAGAGGCGACGCAACAGATTGCACCGGAACATGTGAGGAGTATTTACCCGAACGGGACGGATGCAGCGGGAAATTTGGTGATTCAGCTTAGAAATTATCTGTTCAATTTTCGAAACAAGCTCAATCTGATGCGAAGACATAGTATATATGGAGGACTTGGGGTGTTTGGAAGAGGATACAATCTGTATTCTTTTTCCGGCGGTCAAACGCTGAATCTTTCGTCCAATATGGAAAATGTGAGTGTATGGAGGAGATTGGAAAGCCATTCATACACTTATCAGGAACAGGAGAGTATGACATTTGAAACCGTAGGTAAAGCACTTACTGCAGACGGCAGGGAGATTGATTTTAATATGCAATTGGAAATGTCAAGGGAGTATACGGAGACCGTAGATTGTCTTTCGGAGACCATGGTTATTATGACGGATCCGCTTGTCATAAGTCTGGATTCAAATCCTGTTTCCGTTAGCGACGAAAAATGGAAATTTGATATTGACGGAGATGGCAGGGAGGACACTATATCGCAGTTGTCCGGTGGCTCCGGTTATTTAGTACTTGACAAGAATAAAGATGGTGTCATCAATGATGGAACGGAGATGTTCGGTGCCAGAACAGGAAATGGTTTTGCTGAGCTTAGCAGTTATGACGAAGACGGAAACGGATGGATTGACGAAAACGATACGATATATAACGATTTAGCTGTGTGGATTAAGGACGTTAAGGGAAATGACAAGCTGGTTTCCATGAAAGATGCAAATGTGGGTGCTATTTATCTCGGAAGTGCGGCTACAGAATTTGCCCTGAAATCGGAACAGGATAATGCTTACAATGCACAGATAAGACGCACCGGTGTATATTTGACAGAGGATGGGAGAGCAAATACGATACAGCAGTTAGATATGGTAAATGCGTTAATAAGTTAATTAAACCTTTACATCTCGTTTTTAATACTATATAATGGTTCCATGGAATTGCCGGAATTGTACAAAGCTGGCAAAATCTGGTCGGTAATCAGCAAAAGCTGTAATTATCGGCATCCAGGGAGTGTAGATAGTATGGATAACAAAGAAACATTAAAAAAACAAATTAGAGAATGGATTCAGCTTGGTTATATTGCTCCGGATGATATACCTACCATTGAACTGTATATGGATCAGGTCACAACCTTTATGGACAAATATTTGTCACAGAATAAACGGGCGGACGAGGACAAGACCTTGACAAAAACGATGATTAATAATTACACGAAGAATGAATTGTTGCCTCCTCCGAATAAAAAACGTTATTCTAAAGAGCATATTATTATCCTGATATATATTTATTATTCGA
>CAMAMD010000005.1 GCA_945836785.1 uncultured Clostridium sp. | reverse complement strand
AATCTCTTAAAGAATTTTCAGGGTTAACATGATATTAATTTGTCAAAGGTTCTTTATCAATCAAGCATTTTTTAGTCAAAAAAATAAATCCTTTTCAGTATTCAATTTTGACTTGTTGCTTACTGTCTTTCGCGACAGCTATTAGAATATACCACAGTGATTTTTATATGTCAACACTTTTTTTCAAAATATATGTCAAAAAATTTTATCAATATTTAATTCCGCAATAACCATCCTGAAAACGTCCTTTTCATATAAAAATGAGAGGAATCTGTTTTCCAAAATTTGATTGTACATAACCTGTCCGTATTTTGTATTTACAAAAACAGAGATGAGCAAAAAGAGCAGCCAGACCACCAGCAATCCCTCGGCCGCACCGAATACAATTCCTCCAAATCTGTTAATACTACCTATAATCGGCAGCTGCACCGCCAGAGAAATCAGCAGTGAAATCAGCCAGAATATAATTCTCAGCACAAGAGCCACAAGGAAAAAAGAAATACCATTTAAAATCATATATGCTACATAAGTCGATACATAATCATAAAACCCACTGGTTCCTAATTTTCCCTTCGTTTCATCATTATTATTAGATAAAAGTGCATCCTGCACATAAGCAGGAAATCCCGAACCCTGTATAAATGCCACCTGTTCGTTTCTGTTTAACTCCGTTGCCATAAAGACATTTGTCATTTGCTGTGTCAAAGCCTCATCCGCATATCCCAATGTTTCCGTCAGCTCCGCTTCTATACGTTGCTCCACCTTTGACGCAATTCCCGCATATATTTTATCACTTATATACTCATCTATATTTGTATACTGTATCAATATGCCACTCATAATCGGAGCAAGCAAATATGCCAAAACAAAAGAAAGTCCGGTCAGTACCAATTTCAGTATCGACCGGAACAATCCTCTTTTATATCCCAGTATTATAAATACCATGAAAATCATTATCACTAAAAACATCATCATGATTGTATTCCGCCCCTATTGCACTATATCCGATTGTGTATTTTCATCCGTTGTTTGAGATGTGTCGTCCTGCGTCGTGTCATTGTTTTTTCCGGGTTTTGACTTCAATTTAATGATTTCTGTTGCATTTTCATATACAACAACATATTCCAGATGTCCGCCGCTCGGCACAACGCTCGTTATCTTTCCGGACAAAGTTCCATTAAATTTTACACTTCCGTCTGTCCTGTATATCAGGCAGTTAGAATTTCCGCTTATAATGATTTCTTTTTCAGCCGCATAAATATTATCATACGCAAAATCTATATTATCTTCAAATTTTTTATTACCACGCAGGTCATAAACCTTTATCTTATATGGGTGCTCGGCCGCATTATCTGTATTATCCTGAACCACACCTATGTATTCCGTATTGTAAAATACACTCCTGATTTCCTCATCAAATGTCAGCTTTGCTTTTTCACTCGGTTTCTCTTTCATAGAATAAATGCTGACTATACTGGTTCCGAAAGCCACTACTGTGTCATTGTCTATAAACTCCACCTTCGGCACCACCTGATTGTCAAACATATATCCGCCAACCATTCTGTCCGCATTGGTATTTTGTCCTACATCTCCAAAATTATATGCAGCCAGACTATCCTGTACACTGTTTCCGCTTATGTTGATATAACTCGTAAACATCTTCTGTGCATCATCTGATATAGAGACATCCAATGGATATCCACTTTTATCTATGGTAGTCTGCATCTCATTTATAATATCTCCGTTTTTATCATACAGATTAATGTAGTTCGTCTTATCACTTTCCAGCACTACCGCAAATACGCCCTGATTTCCCACATCGACATCACATATCTTATATGGCATGGTCAGACTGCTAACCTGCCCCTCCGTATTAAATACACAGATAGAATTTCCACTCATGTCCGCAACAACAGCATAATTTCCGCTCGTCACTGCCATCGGCATCATCATATCGATGCCTGCCGACCAAACTACATCCCCGTTTCCGTTGATATAAGATACTCCGTCTGGGGTATACTTTAGCAAATTGCCTGCAAATTGTGCATAGTTTGCAGTATTTTCATAGTTTGTCTCATTGCTGTGCACAACTCTATAGCCCTTATATTCACGATGCATCATGGCATATATGGTAATTATGGCAATCAGCAAAATCAATATCACAACCAGCCCCATCATCTTTCTCTGATGTACGAGACGATCATGATTTTCCTGATTTCTTTTTGCCGTTTCCTCTGTTCCATTTACATAGACAATATTTTCATTATCCTGATCTGTTCTTTTCATATGTTTCTCCTGTTTTCAGAATTCATATGATTATATCACATTTTACTGCAACTTGCCACGGCTATTTTATCTTGGTGTAACGGATGGCAATATTATCTTTTGTCCCTCGTATATTCTGTCGTCTACATCCATATTGTTTGCCGCTGCTATGTCCTCGGCATATTGAATGCTCCCGTAATTCTCCAGTGCTATGGAACCAAGCGAATCGCCGTACTGTATCGTGTAGTATGTCGGATTTCCATCCGTCATGACCGGCAGCGTCTGCTCCGTGGTAATCGGTTGTACCGTTGTACTTGTTTCTTCTGAAGTTGCACTGTCTGTGCCATCCTCCCCAATAACGACATTTCCCTGTGCCTGCCCAGCCGTCTGTATGTCATTTTCTCCCTCCGTCGTCATCATATCCTGTGCATCGGTGATACTGGCTGTTCCATTCGGCTGTTCTTCTGTTGCAATTACCTCTGCTACATCATTGTCCTCTATTTCATCAGCTGTCAGTTCCAGTTTATTAATAGAAATTTCCATCTCTTTCATTTTATCATAGTTACTGATAACAGTAATGCCCATGGCAAGCATGGCAAGCACTACAAAGGAGCTCGCCACATAGGCAAGGCTGATTCCCCCCGGCTTATTTCCCTGAATCTTGCTGTTCTTTTCACGATAGTTCTTAATCAATTCCTCATCTTTCCGCTGTATTTCTGTATTTTCCTCGTCTGCCATTCCTCCCTTTTGCTTAATGATGTAACTTTGCATCGCCTCATTCTTCGTATAATAAATATAATATCCCTTTTGCTTTACCAGCTGTCCGTGCTCGTACATATAAAAAGCATCATCACTCTCCAGCGAGTCTGTAACATACAATACTTTATCTTTTCCCGGGAAATTATCCACATGCATTTTTTCTATTTTATCATTAATGGCAGTAGAAAATCCCATACGGGATAAAAACCATCCCACAACCGCAAGATCCGGAAAGAATTCTTTTACCTGTTCATATATTTCTGTCCACGCCTCCTGTGTAAACTCACTTTCATCCATATCAAATTCAAGGTTTTGTGCATCCACGGCACCGCTCACGAAAATGATATCACCGATTTCGCTGCGTTCCAATGTTCCAAGCAAAATAGCCCCCCGCGCATGGGTACTCCCCGGTCTTGCTATATAATTCAAATATGTAACTACATAATCCTCTATATAGATTCGTTTGTTTCCTGACGGATTTCCAATCTGACGTATATTTTTAGGCAGTTTCAAACCGTGGGCCGGTCTGTCCTCCTGTTTTTTTTCATCTTCCCGCACTCTCTCATTTTCTTCCTGCTTCTCCATGTCCTTGTCATAGATTACTTCTATCATACATTTTCCACCTTTCCGATATCCTCCCACAGGCACACAGTGCTAAGAGTTATTCCAAGAATATCATGTACACAAGCACCTCTCCGTCACATTCTGTCGTCTGCCATATTTTTTTCATCGCATCTTTCCTGTCATTCCAGTCTGCTTCGACATATTTAACTGACCATGCAGATATCGTTTATTTTATTTACAACATGTTAATACTATTTGCATAATCTAATATTAAGGAAACAACAATGTTTGAGGTGAACATGAACAGCATATTCGATAAGAAATGTAAGACTGAATATTTTGACATTGTGCAAGGAGATTCCTGTGCACAACTCGGTGAGAGTATTTTAAAATACATCAATGCAACCATGCAGCCGGATTGCACGCCAATCATTCTTTGTATTGGGACTGACAGGGCCACTGGTGATTGCCTTGGGCCTCTGGTCGGCGACCGGCTCATGCACTATAATAAAAATTTTCGAGTATTGGGATGTCTGGCAGAACCTGTCCACGCTTTAAATTTAAGACAGATTATTCATGAAATATATAATAATATTGAAAATCCTTTTGTGATAGCAATCGATGCTTCTCTGGGAGAGCACTCCATGGTCGGAAATGTTACGGTCAGCAATTGTCCGATTTTTCCGGGAAAAGGTGTAAACAAAAAATTACCGGCAATTGGAGATGTCTCCATTACCGGTATTGTAAACGTATCCGGGCAAAACTCATACCTTCTGCAAAGCACCAGACTGCATGTCGTGATGCAGATGGCAGACTATATTGCCTCAGCCTTAAAATATACAATAGATTACTTAGATGATTTCTGACCTTTATACAGACTGATTGCCTCGGAAACCGTCTCGGCCTCCCCATCCTCCATAAGTGCAATCAAATCCGATAATTTATCCTGCTTGCAAAGTTCCTCTCCAAGATAAGACGCAAACTGATTTGTAATCTGCAATACCTTATCGGAATACATCTTCTCTCCCTTGGCGATTTTATCCTCCAGCTCTTTCTTCTCATTTTTTAAATCTTCAAGGGTTTGAAGGCGTCTGCTGTTAATCTCATCAATAATAACCTGTTTCGTCTCTTCCTCAAATGTCCGCAGAGCCTCCTGCTTTTCTGTGCCAATGGAGTCTGCCTCCTCCTCAAGACTTGCCAGTTTTTCATCATATGCTTCCAGATTATATGTGCTTTCGTCCTTATCCTTGTTGATTGAATTTCGGATGGCAGCTTCCTGCCTGCCGTTTGCCTTTATCTTATCTCTGATACTTCTCGCCTGTAAAATCACGTCCTGATGTCTGAGTTTCGTTGTGCTGTATATTACAAAATAGATAATCAACTGCAGGATTACGAAAACAGCCCCAATCAAGATACACCAGAAAGGCATGTTAATACCTTCCTTATCCTGCATTGCAAAGTGTGTTATAAGTACCACAGCCAAAGCAGGAATCCCTACGAAATATACGAGAAAGCTAAGGAGCATTGCACCGACTTCTCCGACCCCCCGCGGCATAAACATCACAAAAAACATCTTAGAAGAAACAAACGATGGAACCTTGTTTTTCTTAAGCAGTGTTTTCATTTCAACTTCAAGTTCTCTTGTATTTTCCCTGATATCTTTTGTTTCCTCGTCAATCCGAGCATTCATTCTCTGATTTTTTTTCTTATTTCTTTTATTTGAAACCTTCTTCTTTCTTGCCCGGTTATCATCCAGCCTCTCATCATAGGTGTCAGAAATCTCCTGTTTCCGCTTTTTGATGGTGGATGCAATCTCATCCGCAATGGACTTTTCTTCGGATGCAATGTTACGAGAGAGCTTTTTCTGATAATTTTTCATTTTTTCAAGCTCTGCTGCCATGCTGTCACGTTTCACAACTTCATCTCTGGCACTAATCAGGTAATCTTCTTTTTCGTTAAATACGTTCTCCGACATCTTCTTACCTCCTAAGGTCTCTTTCTGCCTTAGCGTTTATTCATATATTCATCCAGGCGTTCCTTGTCAACCTTAATTCGATTATCCATGGTTTTCATGATATCCACAATCTGATATCTTCTATATACTCCATTGTTACTCAGATCATATATCTTGTTTGATGTAAATCCCAATACAATCGGTCTGAGAATATTATCCGGATTTTCTGATATTACAAGGCCTTTCTCCCGATTCGTAAGTTCAATGCATACACCCGGCGTCAGGATTTTAATACTCTTAATCAATGTACCGACTATCTGCTCGTCAAACTCGTCTTTATTTAACAACAGATATTTGATTGCCGCAATCTCGGATGTAGATTCTTCTTTTAATTTCATACATGTCATGGTATCAAATAAATTCGCAACTTTAAGAATTCTGGTACTCTTCAAAACTTTTCCGCTTTCTTCTTTTCCGTCTCCGTACTCCATCTTATGAATCTGTGCAATAATTCTTCTGACACCGCTATCAATTCCCAGCTCTGGTCTGATTAACCCCAGTCCATCATTCTGGAATTTTTTTACAATAATTAAATCGTTTGTATCGTAATCATCATACTTTTCACGCACTTTATTTGGCAGCAAAAGCTTCCCCGTGTCATGCAACAAGGCAGCCGTCACAAGCTCTTCCTGTTCCTGCGGTGTATAATATGCCTGCGCTGACATGAGTGCACATAAAATCGCTGTGTTAATCACGTGCTTATATATATAATCCGATGTACTCCTAAGGTTCTGTGTAAATGCTATCTTATGATCCAATCTGCCGTAATTCGTTATAATCGCATTTGCAAGACGTCTCAGATTTCTTGGTTCACGTCCTGCAATAATACTGTCCAGTTCCTCTCTGATGCTGAAAACCGCCATAGTCTGAAATCTCTCAAAATCCAGATCTTCCTCCGACATCGGCGGCACCGGCTCAGCCGGCTCCAAAATGTACAATCCAAGGAGGCCAAAATTTTTTACACTCTCTATGCCCTGTAGCGTAAGTCTTGTATTGCGCTCATAAAGCAAAACACCTGATTTATTATATATAGGTTTCGCAAGGCGCATACCATATTTCAAGTCTTCCGACTTAACAAAAATCATAAACGAACCTCCTCCATCACGATAACATACATATTTGTATTTTATCACAAGAAAACCCAGAATACAACCAAAACCCAAAAAAGTAGATACTGAAAGCAAAAAAAAGATGAGGCTGTCATATCGATAATTATCAGGCATGTTTTCCATATGCCACATATATCCCCGTCTGATAATAGTAATACGACAGTCCCATCTTCTCTTTTATTTTTTAATTAAATGTGTTCTGTTCAAGGCACTGATTAACGCAAATGCGGATGCATCGATGATATCTGTCTTGATTCCGGCTCCCCATGTAATTCCCGGTGCACCCTCAACCTCGATACCGACATAAGCACATGCCTGGGAATTTGAACCGACCTGAAGTGCGTGTTCCTCATATGTAACCAGTGAAAACTTAATAGCAAAATGCTTCATAATCGCATTGCTTATTGCATCAAGTCTTCCGTTTCCGTGTCCGTGATATACTTTCTTTACACCATCCACAAAGATTGTTATCTCGGCTTCAATGCCATCAATCTGTTTGAAATGACATTCCTCCAGACGAATGACGGAATCCCTGTTCACATACTCATTCTGGAATATATCCAATACTTCCTTCGGGGACAATTCCTTATGCTGATGGTCAGAAGCATCTTTCACTGTGTATCCCAAATCCTCACGCATTTTTGCCGGCAAATCGAAGCCGTACTTCTGTTCCAGGATGAATCCGATTCCACCCTTACCTGATTGGCTGTTTATACGAATGACGTCTCCGTCATATTTTCTTCCGATGTCCTCAGGATTCAAAGGCAGATACGGAACCGTCCACATATTGTCCGGATCATTTTCTCTGTATTTCATACCCTTTGCAATCGCATCCTGATGCGAACCGGAAAATGCCGCAAATACCAGCTTACCCGTATATGGTGAACGCTCATAGACATGCATCCTCGTCAATCTCTCATACACCTCTGTGATACGTGGAATATCAGATAAATCCAGTTCAGGATCCACGCCGTGTGTAAACATATTTATCGCAAGCGTGATGATATCCACATTTCCTGTTCTCTCACCATTTCCAAATAATGTACCCTCGATTCTGTCTGCACCTGCCAAAAGTCCCAGCTCAGCATCGGCCACACCACATCCTCTGTCGTTGTGCGGGTGCAGTGACAAAATAACATTTTCCCTGTCATGCATGTTATTGCTCATATATTCAATCTGACTTGCATAAACATGCGGCAAAGACATCTCCACCGTCGCAGGCAGATTGATAATAACCTTTCTATCCGGTGTCGGTTTCCAGATATCAATTACGGCATTGCAAACCTCAAGTGCATAATCCACTTCGGTTCCCGTGAAGCTCTCCGGTGAATACTCAAACTGGTAGTTCACCTGATACTGCTCAGCTAAATCATTTAACAACTGTGCCCCGTCCGTGGCAAGCTTTAATATTTCTTCCTTGGACTTCTTAAACACCTGTGTTCTCTGTGCATAAGAAGTTGAATTATACAAATGTACAACTGCATTCTTCGCGCCCTGAACCGCCTCAAAGGTTTTCTTGATGATATGCTCTCTCGCCTGTGTCAACACCTGTATCGTCACATCATCCGGTATCAGATTATCTTCTATCAAGGTACGGCAAAATTTATACTCTGTCTCAGAAGCTGCCGGAAAACCTACCTCAATCTCCTTGAAACCGATTCTCACCAGCTCCTTGAAAAATTCAAGTTTTTCATCCAGACTCATCGGCACAATCAATGCCTGATTTCCGTCACGCAAATCCACACTGCACCATGCAGGAGCCTTCTCGATATACTCCTTATTTACCCAATTTGTACTCTGTACCGGCGGCATATAATAACCGCGTTTGTAATGTTCAAAATTCTTCATACTCTCTACCTTCCTTTCTTTTACAACATTTCCTGCTGCATATCTGTGATTTATCCGAAGGTGTATACGGCAAAAAAATAAACCTGAGTCTCCTCCTTTAGAGACGCAAGTTTCTTACGCGGTACCACTCTAATTCATACATTATGTATGCACTCTCACAGATACGGACTTCTTACAGCCTTATATCCTCCTGCTATAACGGTCAGGCTCCGTCCATGTCTACTGATAATCACCTTGTATCGTAATTACCGTTCAACCGGCTGCTCTGAGGCGAGTTCAAAACGCTTCCGACTCTGTCTTGCACCATCCGACAGCTCTCTGTAGTCCTCCGAGTTTCTACTATTCCTCTTCTTCGCATTTACAAATCTACCATAACACATGCTCTACTTCATGTCAACCAAAAAAATTCATCATGGAAACCTACGTGAAAATATGATACTCTTATATACATCAGATTATATAAAAGCATATGCAAGACCATACTATATTTATTACGGAAAGAAGGTACAAACGATGCCGCCAATCAGTAACGACTGGGCACAGGCACTGTCCCCGGAATACAAGAAACCATATTATAAACGCCTGTTTGATTTTGTCGGACAGGAATATGCAACCCATGAAATATTCCCGCCGGGAGATGATATTTTCAACGCATTTCATCTCACCCCCCTATCAAATGTAAAATGTGTCATCATAGGGCAGGATCCGTACCACAATGTAGGTCAGGCACATGGTCTGTGCTTTTCGGTAAAGCCTGATGTGGAGATTCCACCGTCCCTGATGAATATATACAAAGAGCTGCACGATGATTTAGGGTGTTACATTCCGAATAATGGCTATCTGGTAAAATGGGCCGAGCAGGGCGTTCTCATGCTTAATGCCGTTCTCACGGTTCGGGCACACCAGGCCGCCTCTCATCAGGGAAAAGGCTGGGAAGAATTTACAGATGCCGCCATCCGTATTGTAAACGAGCAGAATCGTCCGATTGTATTTCTACTGTGGGGCAGCTTTGCTCAGAAAAAAGCCGCGATGCTTAACAATCCGAATCACTTGATATTAAAAGCTCCGCACCCGTCTCCTCTATCTGTGTACAGGGGATTCTTCGGATGCAGGCATTTCAGCCAGGCAAATGATTTTCTAAGGCAGCACGGCGTAGAGCCAATAGACTGGCAAATCGAAAATATTTGATACAAAAGGAGCTATCAGAACATGGAGTTATATATTGTAAGGCACGGTGAAACACTTTGGAACAAAGATAAGCGATTGCAGGGACATGCCGATATTGAATTAAATGATTACGGACGCGAGCTGGCGAAAAAAACCGGTGAAGCATTAATGCATACCAAAATTGATGTGATTTACTCCAGCCCTCTTAAACGAGCTTACGAAACTGCTACCCTGATTCGCAACGGACGAAATATAGAAATCCGGACAGACGACCGGTTAAAGGAGTTAAGCTTCGGATGCTATGAAGGGGAGAATTTTTCCGAACTGATACGGGACAAAAATCTGACCTTTCAATATTTTTTCAAACAGCCTGAGCTATATGTACCCGCACCGGACGGGGAAACGCTGGAACACCTGATTGCACGGGCAGGAAATTTTATGCAGGAGGTTATCGAACCACTTGCAGATACCTGTGAGCGCGTCATGATTGTCGCCCACGGTGCATTAAACAAAGCCATCATGTCATACATCAAAAAACACGGCACAGAATATTTCTGGTCAGGCGGATTGCAGCAAAACTGTAATGTCATCATCGTAGATTACACAGATGGCAGATATACGATTATAGATGAGACAAAGCTGTTCTACGAGACATAAGATAAATTACATGCTTTGTTCCGGTTCATTGTATCCGCGCATATTACATTATAATATAACGCCCACATAGGAACATACAATCACGAAAACCCTTTGTGAACGCCGGTGCTTAATGAGGTTTCTCACGAATTTAGCACCGCTGCGTGAGTAAGGAACGAGAGTGCGTTTTCTGATTGTATGTCCCTATACGGGCGTTATAATGCAATATGTGCGAACACAATGAACCGGAAACATGCGGTTTAATTTATGCCTCGCAGAACAGCTTTATCTCATCTTTCTTTTTTGAGAAACGCCGCCGGAATCAGTCCGATTAAAAACGGCACTACCCATGTGAAGAAACGATATATTACAATCGCCGCAGCGACAGAATCCCCCTCAGGTATAATACTGCCAAAGAAAATCGCAAACACAAAATCCAAGGTTCCTACACCCGATGGGGCAACCATAACACATCCCAGCATATTGCAGACAGCCATCAGCGCAAGGCACATAAACAGATTTACATCAAACTCCTGAACGAACAAAACACCCGGTATCACATACCAGCAGGAAAATTTGAAAACATTGAGCAGCACCACCTGTGCAAACAACTTCTTATCCTGCCATATCAGTCGTCCCTGGCTTTGCAGACTGTCGATGGCATTCTGTGCCTGATCAAGCTTGCTGTATAATTTCCATTTTTGTTTTATGAGCTTGCGTGCAAGTTTCATCACCAAATCTGATATCTTTTTGGATACCGTTATCACAAACAAAAAGATGCATATGAACGATATCACCACCACGCCGGCAAGCATATATCCGGCGTATTCAAGCAGATTTTTATTACCGAACAAAATCAGACATATGAACGAAACAACGCCCATGACTCCGATTGTTATTTTTTGAAACGTGTACTGGGACAATGACATTCCTGTGCCCTCTGCTACACGAATCCCTTTTGTATTGTAATAATAGAGCTGGGCGATTCCATTTCCGCTTCCAAGGGTTGCCAGCCTGTAAAAGGCACACATATATGCACAACTGATTCCCTGACCGATTGTGAGTTTTGCCTCGCCTGTTGATGTCATACGTCCTATGATGGTTCCCTCTGCCACAAAATATAAATTTGCGAGCAGCAGACAGGCAATCAATTTCCATATCGGAGTGTTCATTACCTCTGTGACTGCCTCTTTCATGAACGCTTTATTTTTTATACCCGCAAAGATAAGCAGCCCCAAAATAAGGACCCATTTCAAAATATTCCCCAATATTTTTTTTTGCTCTATAATTGCGTTTTCTTTTTTTTCTTTCAGCTTTGTATTCCCCATAATACGCCTCTTTAATATGTATAATAGCTATATTTTATTAGTATTTACAAATATTTTCAATATAAATCAGGAAATTCACTTTTTTATCACACACTTCGCCCAAGTCACATAAAATGAATTATACCAAAATGAAAGAATCCATGTATATTTCAAACTAATCAGGAGGTAAATCAATTGGAACCATATAGAAATTATGGTCGCGGTAGTTATGGCCGTAATGTAAATTCCGGCGGCAGAAGCCAGTGCGACATGAATACAAATTATGGCACCAACCGTAATTCCGGCTGTGGCTGTAATACTTCACCGGTCAAAAATTCCGGTTGTGGCAATAGTGACCCGAAATCTTATGATTCGGGCTGTGCTTGTAAAGACGATAATCCGCATATGCGTCATATGCCTATTGGTATGGCATATGTGCCAATGCAAAAATGGGGAGAAATGTATGCCCCTGAGAAAGCACTTTGCGAGGGCACTGCTTTCCCTGAACTGAATCTGATATTCTGCGGAGCAAGGGGGAAAATGTAATGAATAAAATGAGTAAAAAAGAATTATTCTGCTTAATCAACCAGTTTTCTTTTATGCTGGATGAGATAACTTTGTTCCTCAACACACATCCTGACTGTGTCGAGGCGATTGACACATATAATCACTATAAACATCTGCGTCGCGAAGCCATACATGATTATACAGAGATGTATGGTCCAATCAGCAGATATGATGTAAATACAAGCAATTATTGGGACTGGGTGAATAAACCCTGGCCTTGGGAAGGGGAGTGTGGTTAC
Source organism: uncultured Clostridium sp. (assembly GCA_945836785.1). Next base: position 6,015 of record CAMAMD010000005.1, on the reverse strand, counting down.
TAAATGTGGGTATATGAAAAACGACTTCAATGTCCTGTAAATATAAAGGAAACAAACGCCAAGCTGGCCCAGGCAATCATCAGCCAGTACGGAGGTCCTGACGGTGAAATGGGGGCTTCCATGCGCTATCTGTCTCAAAGATATGCCATGCCATACAAGGAATGCGTCGCCACCCTCAATGATATTGGTACCGAGGAGCTGGGACACCTGGAAATTGTCGCAAGCATTATCTATCAGCTCACCAAAGACCTGTCCATGGAAGAAATCAAAGCGTCCGGTTTTGATAAATATTATGTGGATCATACAATCGGAATCTGGCCACAGGCAGCGGGCGGTATTCCATTCAACGCATGTGAATTCCAGAGCAAGGGGGATCCTATCACTGATTTATACGAGGATCTTGCCGCAGAGCAGAAAGCACGTTCCACATATGATAATCTGCTACGCCTCTGCAAAGATTATCCTGATGTATATGAGCCTATCAAATTCCTTCGTGCAAGAGAAATCGTACATTTCCAGCGATTTGGAGAATGTCTGCGTCTCGTGACCGACAAACTGGATGAGAAAAATTTCTATGCATTTAATCCTGCATTTGATAAGGTTGCACCATGTGTTAAAAAACCGGATTGCAATTGCGACAAATAATTTTTCAAATGAGACTGTCAAATGATGTTAATCATTTCTTGCATTATCGATGTTTACTCAATGAGGGGTATCGCGCTAAGACAATACGGCGAGGTTGTCTGTATAATAAAGGAAAACCGTTTGTGAACGCCGGTACTTAGCGAGATATAAAACCACCCGGTTCTGCAGTACACCAAGTGTAAATTGCAGAACCGGGTGAGTTTTATGTCGAGCTTAGTATCCGCTGCGTGAGCAACGAGCGAGAGCGAGTTTTCCGAATTATACAGATAACCTCACCATATTGCCTTAGTGCGACACCCTCATTTATAATAAACATCATGCACATGATACTTACTCTGCAAATATTTTTTGGCATCTTTTTCGGCATGTTTTGGATAAATAATTGTTTTGCATCAAAAAATAAGGTATAATTCGTATATTGTATTCAGCCAAACATGGAGGCACCTATGAAGAAAAGAGCTATGCTGGTTGCAAACTCAGCATCTATGATTGACCATTTTAATAGAGATAACATTGCCATATTGCAATCTATGGAATATGAAATCACTGTTGTTGCAAATTTTCAGGATGGAAATTCAAGCAGCAACGAGCGCGTTCAGGCCTTTCACCAGGAATTAACGAAGCAGGGAATTGACATCCTTGACCTTCCGATTCCGCGAAAAGTAACACAGCTTCACAAAATGCTTTCATCCATTTTTGCACTTAAAAAATATTTAAGGAAACATCCCTGCGAAATTATACACACCCAGACACCTTTTGGCGGAGTTGTAGGTAGAATCGCAGCAAAAAAAGCACGCAAAGCCGGACAATGCAAAGTGATTTATTTTGTCCATGGATTTCATTTTTTCAAGGGTGCTTCCGGGAAAAAGGCTGCACTCTTTTATATGATTGAAAAACATCTGTCCCGATACACTGACTGCCTGATTACACTTAACCAAGAGGACTACGATGCAGCAAAAAATCGTTTCCATCATCCGAACACCCGGTATGTACCCGGAATCGGTGTGGACACGAATGCAATACAAAATATGTCGGTTGACGTTGCCAAAAAGCGTGCAAAGCTTGGTCTTCCACCGGATAAACCGATTATCCTCAATGTTGCAGAACTGATTCCGCGAAAAAATGTAGCCGGAACAATCGAAGCATTTTCCGAAATGAAAAGCAAAGATTGCATACTGGTCATCTGCGGAAAAGGTCAGGAACGCGACAAGCTTACCTCACTTTGCGAAACACGCGGCATTGCAGACAGGGTCTTTTTCCTGGGATATCGGACAGACATTCTAGAGATTTATCACCTCGCCGATTTATTTTTGTTTACAAGTTACCAGGAGGGACTTCCTGTAAGTGTCATGCAGGCAATGGCAGCCGGACTTCCAATTGTCGCATCTGACATACGCGGAAACCGGGATTTGCTTGGTCAGACAGAACATACACAGTCCGCTGATTACCTGGTTGATGTACATGCCATACCGGAGTTTGCAGACAAACTGGACAAGCTGCTTTCACACCCTGAAACAAGGGAAATGCTTGGCGAGGAAAACACCCGCCGCTGCAGGGAAAACTTTGATATTGCAATCGTACATGAAAGAATGCAGACAATTTATACAGAATTAAAAAACGAATCTGAAAGGGAACACAACGAAATCGAAAGAGGGTAACGATTATGAAACCTACCGTATGCGTAATGATGTCCACATACAACGGTGAAAAATATATTATTGACCAGATAAACAGTATTCTGGGACAGAACCACGTAAATGTAACTCTCATGATACGTGATGATGGTTCCACCGATGGTACATTGGATATACTCCGCAAATTTGAGACAGTGCACGACAATATATCTGTATACGAAGGGAACAATCTTGGGTATGCCCAAAGTTTTTGGAGCATTCTGCTGGAAGTCCCGACCAATTACGATTACTATGCTTTTTCCGACCAGGACGATGTATGGGAGCCCAACAAGCTTGCCAGCGGAATTCATGCATTACGCCAGTCTAAAGACTCCCGCAAATTATATGCCTCTGCACTGAATGTGACAGATGCAGACCTGAATTTCCAGTACAAAAATGTGTTCAAAAATCTGAAGCCTCAATTTGGAAGTGCCATTACGCGCCCACGTTTATCCGGGTGCACCATGATATTTACACCTGCACTTCTTATGCTATGTCGAAAAATGGATATCCGCCAGCCCGACGGAATGTGTATGAGCCATGACGGCACCGTATATCTGACATATCTTGCCTGTGGAGGAAAAATTCTCTTCTCACAAAAAAGTTATATTAAACTGCGCCGGCACGAATCTACTGTAACCGGTCATGGGAAAGGGCTCATAAAACGCATTTACAGTGTAACAAATATCTTTACAAACCGGCGTCACGAAGCCACAAAACAGGCAAAGTTTTTGTATACCTATCTGAAAGATGACATGACCGATGAAAGCAAAGCGCTTTGCGAGACCATCCTGCATTATCGGGACTCCCTGTCGGCTACCCTGAAACTGTGCAGAGACAAACGGATCAAATGTAATCTTTTCAGCGTGGATGTGATAACCTTCTTTGCCATTTTGTTCCACTGCTATTAAAGATAATCAAAAAAGAAAAGGAAAAAGTTGCAAGCTATGAACGAAACAACAGCGGCAGGTATCATCCTATTCAATCCGGATATCAGCCGAATGCAAGAAAATATTAACGCCATAATGAATCAGGTGGACTATGTCATTCTGGTTGATAACGGCTCGGACAACAAAGCAGCAATTGAACAGGCACTTCCTTGTTCCGACCGACTTCATATTATTTATAATGAAGAAAACCGAGGCATCTCATGGGCATTAAACCGCATATTCAAAGAAGCCGCCAATTACAGTGTCTCCTGGGTTTTGACTCTGGATCAGGATTCCGTATGCCCTGCCGGCATGATAAAACAATATCGAAAATATTTATCCGAACGATATGATACTGATTCCACAGCAGGTCACCATACACACATCGGAATTCTCTGTCCTACTATTGTCGATAAACATACAGGTATCATCGACGGCGGAACTTCCGAAAATATTCCTGTCAAACGCTGTATCACCTCCGGCTCTCTCACATCTTATGCAGGCTGGCAGGCAATCGGAGGGTTTGATGAAAAAATGTTTATTGACGGTGTAGACTTCGACTTCTGTGACAGATTGTGGGATGCCGGATATGAAGTTATACGCGTGGGAGCTGTTCAACTGACGCACGAACTCGGCAGGATGACAGCACATCGTTTTTTATGGAAAACCGTAAAAGTACAGAATCATTCCGCAAAGCGAAAATATTACATTGTACGCAATCGTTTTTACCTCGCACGAAAGCAGCGGAAACCTTTGGCAGTGTTCAAATCGTTTTTCTTTGTAATAAAATTTTCAGCGACGATTATCCTTTACGAAAAAGAGAAACGTCACAAAATACATGCTGTATTTAAGGGAATGTACGACGGACTTCATATGAAATTATAAACATAATACTTCTGCGGGTTTTCGTGGATAATGGTTGACTTCAATTTTCACTTCCCTTATAATGGACTACATATGAGTAACCATAAGAAATCTTATTTTATATAACTTAGGAGGACATTTTCATGTCAGTAAAATACATTTTTGTTACAGGAGGTGTGGTATCCGGACTCGGAAAAGGCATCACTGCTGCTTCCCTCGGTCGTCTGCTTAAAGCAAGGGGCTACAAAGTTACCAGCCAGAAATTCGACCCATATATCAACATGGACCCCGGTACTATGAATCCGATTCAGCATGGTGAAGTTTTCGTAACTGATGATGGTGCCGAGACAGACCTTGATTTAGGTCATTACGAGCGATTTATCGATGAAAGTCTGAATAAACACTCCAATGTAACGACCGGTAAAGTATACTGGAGTATATTGAACAAAGAGCGTCGCGGTGACTTTGGCGGACATACAGTTCAGGTCATCCCACACATCACAAATGAAATCAAAGACCGTTTTTATCGCAATCCTGATTCCAAAGAGACAGAAATTGCTATTATAGAAGTAGGCGGAACTGTGGGTGATATCGAAAGCCAGCCATACATGGAGGCTATCAGACAGTTCCAGCTTGATGTAGGACATGAAAACTGCATTATGATTCACGTTACCCTGATTCCTTATCTGAAATCATCGGGTGAATTGAAGACAAAACCGACACAGGCGAGTGTTAAGAACTGTCAATCCCTCGGAATTCAGCCGAATATTCTTGTCTGCCGTTCCGATTTGCCTTTAGACAAAGGTATCAAGGACAAGATTGCAAGATTCTGCAATGTTCCGAGTGAATGTGTAATCCAAAATCTTGATGTAGATGTCTTATATGAGGTTCCTCTCGCCATGGAGCGCGAAAAGCTTGCAAATGTAGCCTGTAAGTGTCTGAATATTCCTTGCCCAGAACCGGATTTAACGGACTGGATTGCTATGGTTGATAACTGGAAGAATCCTGACAAGACTGTCAAGGTTGCATTGGTCGGAAAGTATGTATCTCTGCATGATGCCTATATCTCGGTTGTTGAATCTTTAAAGCACGCAGGTGTAGCCCACAGAGCAGACGTAGATATCAAATGGGTTGATTCCGAACAGCTAAATGCCGACAACGTAGACGATATCCTTGGAGATGTATCCGGTATTCTGGTACCTGGCGGTTTCGGTGACAGGGGTATCGAAGGCATGATTGAAGCAATAAAATATGCGCGTGTAAACAAGATTCCATACCTCGGCTTGTGTCTCGGTATGCAGCTTACTATCGTGGAATTTGTCAGAAACGTGGTTGGTTATTCCGACGCAAACAGCTCAGAGTTTAACCCAAGCTCCAATCATCAGGTTATTCACATTATGCCTGACCAGAATGATGTAACAGACCTCGGGGGAACATTACGTCTCGGTTCTTATCCATGTGTACTGGATCCTGCCTCAAAAGCTTACCAGTTATACGGAAAAGAGCTTATTCACGAACGTCACAGACACAGATACGAGGTCAACAACGATTACCGTCAGGTTCTGACAGACAACGGCATGATGCTCTCCGGTCTCTCACCGGACGGACACATCGTGGAAATGATTGAATTGACCGACCATCCATGGTTTATCGGCACACAGGCACACCCTGAATTCAAGAGCCGCCCGAACAAGGCGCATCCGCTCTTCCTCGGATTCATTGAAGCTGCCATCAATAACAAAAAATAATCGCACCAGCACCAACGAATCTATATTTAAATCAAATATTTTTTGCTTTTAAATAAATATTATTTGAGGTTGCGTTTTTTGATAAATTGTATATAATAATAGTAACAGGAGCTCCCACACCTCTCAACGATGTGTCAAATGGGAGCACATTTTTTT
>CAMAMD010000004.1 GCA_945836785.1 uncultured Clostridium sp. | reverse complement strand
ATTTGGAGAAAGATATAAGAAAAAAGGGTTCTTTTGTTGCAGATTTCAGCGATAAATATTCGCGTCTTGCAAGTCGTTTGGTTCTTTCCTTTTTTTGTGTTTTTTTTATTGCGGGTATGGTCATATCAGGAAAATCATCTACAGCCATTGTTTTAGCGGTGCTGGTGATATTCATTTTTCTTGCATATAAGAGAAATCAGTATGTATATAGTATGAAACAGGGCTAAAAGCATGTTTCAAGTGCTTTGATTGCTGACGTCACGGTTTCCTCATCCAGACCGGAATAATTTATGATCAGAATATGTTGCTGCGTATCTTCAGGTGTGTGGTAATAGTCAGAAAGGCATGATACCAGAATGCCTTTCTTTTTTGCACGGATTTTTATTTCGGAATCTGTAAGAGGCGTGTCAATTTTAAGCAGAAAATGCAATCCGGCATCCTCCTCCATGATGGTACATATCGGTGCAATAGAGCTGTTTTTGATGGAGGACACAAGGACATCACGCAGGTTCCGGTAATAGTTGCGCATGCGGTTGATATGTTTTTCAAAATAACCCTCGGATATGAATCTGGTTAATGTGTATTGCTCAAAGGTAGAAACCGTACAAGCGTAAAATGATAGTAGACGGTTATAACGCTCCATCAGATGTGGTGGCAGTACCATATAGCTGATTCGGATGGTGGAGGTCAGACTCTTACTGAAGCTATTCATATAGATAACCCGTTCCATGACATCAATACTCTGCAAAGATGGAATCGGGCGTCCCATCAGGCGGAATTCACTGTCATAGTCGTCCTCAATGATATAGCGTTGATTATGGGCAGCTTTGGCAGCCCAGCCAAGGAGCTCATATCGTTTGCTGACCGGTGTTACGATACCGGTTGGAAAATGATGGGACGGAGAAAGGTGCAGTACGTCGGCACCGCTTTCCTCAAGTGCCGCTACGTCGATACCGGTTTTGTTCAGAGGAATGTAGCGCAGATGGACGTGATTGCTGGAATAAACCTGGCTTATTTTTTGGTAGCCGGGATCTTCCACTGCATAGGTAAGCTCACGCCCAAGCAACTGGATAATGATGCTGTAGAGGTATTCTGTTCCGGCACCGATAATGATATGTTCCGGGTTTACATTCATACCGCGGAAATCCTGCAGATGCTTTGCGATGGCTGTTCTAAGCTCCAGAGAACCGATACCCGGGGTGGCAGTCATAAGCTTGTCACGGTTTTCGGAAAGCGTTTCACGCATGAGCTTCGCCCAGATTGTAAATGGAAAGGATTCCTGATTTATGTTGTTGCTGACAAAATCGGCAATGATGGACGCAGATGCATCAGATGTCTGTGGCTCGTCAGTTGGTACATTAATTTCAATATCGTTATCTTCTATATTATTTTCAAGATTATTATCGCCTATATCGGAATGAACAGACCTGTCGAAATTGGATGGGTTAAATGTCGGGATATCAGTGCTATGGGCAGGCTGTGGGCGCAAGAATGAATCCTCCAGCTGACAGACGAAATATCCCTTTTTCGGAATAGAATAAATATAGCCCTCAGCTACCAGTTGCGCATACGCATTTTCCACAGTGATGGTGCTGATATTCAGATTTTTTGCAAAGCTTCGTTTGGACGGAAGCTTATATCCGGCCGGCAGTACACCTTCAATGATATCATTTTTAATGAGCTTGTATAAATGCTCATAGAGACTGTCCGTTCCAATGTTTGTAAATGAATATGTCAGCATATTTCTACCCCTCTGATAATAATCTGAACCTGTTCAAAAATCCAATTTCAGTGAATTGAATAAGGTCAAAAAAATTATACTATAAATACAGAAAAAAGTAAAATTGTAAACACAAAAAAAACATGATAATATGATACAATGAGCATTGCGCTGATGAACACAAGTGTTCATCAGCATAATGCGAAAACCACATGGAGCCGACAGGCGACGTGATACAATGAGCATTGCGCTGATGAACACTTGTGTTCATCGGCATAATGCGAAAACCACATGGAGCCGACAGGCGACGTGATACAATGAATTTAGTTCATCTGGTAATATATGTAAAAAGACTATTAACGTTAGGATGTGAAATCACATGATTTTTAAATTACCGGTTATAATATATGAGGAAGATAATTGTATATATAATCATAGAGCTGATATTTCCAGGCTTGGAAAGCGGGCGCTTATTGTTACAGGAAAAAATTCATCCAAGAAAAACGGCTCCCTTGATGATGTAAAACGGGCACTTGTGGATATGCAGCTTAGCTATGTCGTGTTTGATGAGGTGGAGGAAAATCCATCTGTGGAGACTGTTATGCGGGCGAGGGAGTTCGGCCTCGCACAGAATACGGACTTTGTAATCGGTCTGGGTGGCGGTTCTCCGATTGATGCTGCAAAGGCGATTGCGATTATGCTCTGTTATCCTGAAAAGACAGGTGCTTTCCTTTATGAGAAGCAGCAGGAGGTACAGCATGTACCGATTGTGGCGATTCCAACAACCTGCGGAACCGGTTCGGAGGCTACTCCAGTTTCTGTTTTGACAGTACATGAGAAAAGGACGAAGGCGTCCCTGCCACACAGGGTATTTCCGAGTCTGGCATTGATAGACGCCGGATATCTTGCATCAGCTCCGGCCTCTGTGATTACAGCTACGGCAGTAGATGCATTGGCACACATGATAGAGAGCTATGTCAATACAGGTGTATCAGAGTATGTGAGAATGTTTGTGGATGCCGGTCTTTCGATATGGAGTCGCAGTAAGAATATTTTGACAGGAGAGCGAACTGCAAATAGGGAGGATTACCGGAATTTAATGAATGCGTCAACGCTGGCAGGCATGGCAATTGCCCATGCGGGCACTACGATTCCGCATAGCTTAAGCTATAATATAACGTATGAACTTGGCATTGCTCACGGTACCGCAGTAGGGCATTTCCTGCCGGGATATCTGCGTGAGGCATCAGAACAGGATAGAAATCATATCCTTCAAGTGGCGGGCTTTGCGAATATGGAAGAATTTGAGACTTTTATTAGCAGGACATGTCCGGTGGGAGAGATACCGGCAGCACTGCTGGAACGCAGTATTCAGTCGGTTTTGGACAATCCGGCTAAGCTTGCGGCATGTCCGTATACATTAAATAAAGATGTGCTTGGAAACATAGCAGAGTGGGAGGCACTGGCATGAAAAAGGGTATTATTTTTGATTTGGATGGTACTTTGTGGGACTCTTCCAAGGCGGTTGTTGATTCATGGAATGAGGCTCTGGAGAAATTTACATCAGAACCGTATCGTATCACACAAGAGCAGATGTATGGCTATATGGGACGGACAATGGAGGATATTGCTCTGGATTTCTTCGCAAATGAGACCAAAGAACGTGCTTTGGAGCTTTTAGATATTTGTGCACGATATGAAAATGACTATATTGCGGAGCATGGAGGAATCTTGTTTGATGGACTTGAAGATACACTCAAGAAATTGAAAGAGATGGGATATTTTCTTGCCATTGTCAGCAATTGTCAGATGGGGTATATAGAGGCGTTCTTACATTATTACGGGTTTGGCAGTTATTTTGATGATACAGAGAATTATGGAAGAAATTTGCAGGAAAAAGATGTAAATATCCGGCTTGTTGTGGAGCGCAATCATTTGGATAAGGCGGTGTATGTCGGGGATATCATGGGAGATTATAATTCGACGATGAAAGCGGGACTGCCGTTTATTCATGCTGCGTATGGGTTTGGAACAGTGCCTGCGGGAACACCGGCGATTCAGGATATCCGAGAGCTGCCGGAGAAGGTTGGGACAATTATATAGTTCGGTGCTTTGTGCGTATAAGGAGGAATTTCATGAGTGAATATGTAGAATTTAAGGATGTGGGTAAGATTTACCAAACTGGGGATGTCAAGGTTGAGGCATTGAAGGAAGCAAGCTTTGGAATCGGCAAAGGGGAAATCTGTGTTATTGTCGGCCAGTCCGGGGCTGGAAAGACCACGTTGCTTAATATTCTGGGCGGCATGGATAAGCTGACCTCTGGGGAGGTTTATCTGGATGGCCAGAATATTTCCAAATATAATAAAAGGCAGCTTGCTACATATAGAAGACAGGATATCGGTTTTGTATTTCAATTTTATAATCTGATCCCGAATCTGACAGCCCTTGAAAATGTGGAGATTGCGTCACAGTTATCGAAGGATCCGATGAATCCGGAGGAGATTTTGGAACAGGTGGGACTGAGAGACAGAAAGGATAATTTCCCGGCGCAGTTGTCCGGCGGTGAGCAGCAGAGAGTTGCAATCGCCAGAGCGTTGGCAAAGAATCCGAAATTGCTTTTGTGTGATGAGCCTACGGGAGCATTGGATTATGAGACCGGAAAATCTATCCTGAAGCTGCTTCAGGATTGTAGCCGGAGAAGTGGCATGACAGTTGTTATTATTACACATAATTCGGCACTGACAGCGATGGCAGACAGAATTATTAAGGTGAAAAATGGGCAGATAGCTTCCGTGAAGATGAACGAGAATGTGGTGCCGGTTGAGAATATTGAGTGGTAGTTGAAACATAGGGTGGTGCGTATCAGGCATCGCATTAGGTGAATGTGCATGAATAAAACATATTGGAAAAATATAATCAGAACAATTTGGCAGAGCCGGGGCAGATATTTTGCTATTATGGCGATTATTGCACTGGGGGTAGGTTTTTTTGCCGGACTTAAGGTGACAAAGCCGGGGATGATTCAGACCGGAAATGAATATATGAAGGAATATAGCCTGTATGATTTCAGACTGCTCTCTACATATGGATTTGATGATGAGGATGTGGAAGAACTGGCAGCTGCGAATCATGTAATGGTGGCAGCCGGTTCATACTATGAGGATTTTATCTATGTAAATGATGCAGATGAAGAATCTGTGTTTAAGGCAAATTCTATTACAGATGGAGTGAATGAACTGGAACTTTGTGAGGGGCGTATGCCGGAGGCACCGAATGAGTGCGTGGTGGATGCACAACAGTTTCAGAATATGGAAATACTCGGAAAACAGATTACAATAGATGCGAGTAATACTGAGGAAACGAAGGATAGTTTTCTATATGATTCATACACTGTTGTAGGTATGGTAAACTCGCCATTATATATTAATATTGAGCGAGGAACAACCTCTCTTGGCAATGGGCGGATAAACGGATTTATCTATATTCCTGAGGATGGTTTTGAATTTGAATATTACAAAGAGGTTTATTTGAAATGCCAAGACAACTATGACATATATTCAGATGAGTATGATACATATATTGAAGATATCACACCGGATATTGAGGCTGTTTTAGATGAGGTTGCCCAAAACCACTATCAAAGGCTATTGGATGAAATAGACCGAAGCTATGATGAGGCGGTTGCCGATGCTCGCGAGGAAGTGATGGAGCAGGTAAGAGCAGAGGTGACAGAACAGGTTAAACAGGAGTTTTATGCACAGTGCGCGATGCAGGGCTTATCAGAGGAGATGGTAGATGCACTGCTTGATGAAGGGGAACTTTCACTTCCACAGGATACTATAGAAGATCTGACAGAGGAGCTGACAGATGAGGCTATGGAAGCGGCATTGGAAGATATAGAGAAACCGACCCTTGACGAACCGGAGACTTATGTGCTGGATCGGTCATCAAATACCGGTTATATGTGCTATGATAATGACACAAATATTGTGGATGGCGTGGCGAAGGTATTTCCTATCTTTTTCTTTCTGATTGCAGCGTTGGTATGTTCAACGACTATGACGCGGATGGTGGATGATGAGAGAGGACAGATTGGTACATACAGAGCACTTGGATATAGCAATACCTCTATTATAATGAAATATATGATATATTCCGGGAGTTCTGCACTGATAGGCTGTCTGGTCGGTTTCTTTGGCGGATGCTATCTGTTTCCGTATGTGATATCGGAGGCGTACCGTATGCTGTATGATTTTGGTGATGGCATTTTGTTTTATTTTTCATCGGGGCTGCTTGCTATATGTATAGCGGTATCACTTCTTTGCTCCATGGGTACGACCTACCTTGCATGTAAAAACGAGCTTCGTTGTATGCCGGCAGATTTGATTCGCCCGAAGGCGCCTACAGCGGGAAAGCGGATTTTACTGGAAAAAATATCTTTTATATGGAAGAGAATGAAGTTCTTGCATAAGGTGACGGCACGGAACGTGTTCCGTTTTAAGAAAAGAATGTTTATGATGATACTCGGAATCGCAGGTTGTACGGCACTTGTTTTGACTGGACTCGGTGTGCGGGATTCAGTTACAAATCTGGCTGAGTTCCAATATGGCGACATAGATATTCACGATATTGAAGTGACAGTGAAAGCTTTGAAATCGGATGCAGTACGGGAACAATTGGAAGAACTGGCAGGTGATGCCCTCAAGGGAAGCACGGAGTTATATAAAACTTCTGTGGAATTGCATTTGAAGGATTCTGTTAAAACGCTTTACTTGATTGTGGCTGAGGGAGATACACTGGACGGGTATGTTCATTTTAATATGGAATCTGGCGGGGATGGCTATCCGGGTTACGGAGAGGTTATGCTCAGCGAGAAAATTGCGGAACTGTCAGGGCTTTCCGTAGGAGATGAGATAACACTTACGGATACGGATGCAGGAGAGGTCAACCTGGTTATATCCGGTATCTTTCAAAATTATGTATGGCATTATGCGTATGTGACACCGGAAACCTACGAGGCATATTTCGGTAAAGATTATGAACCAAATACATTATATGTGAATGTGACTGATGATAAGAGTGCTTATGAGACAGGCGCTGCGCTTAAGAAACTGGATGCGGTTATGAATGTTACCGTGGTATCAGAGGTGAAAGACAGAGTATCCAATATGATGAAAATGATGGATGCAGTTGTTGCACTGGTAATCGGCAGTGCGGGAGCATTGGCATTTATTGTGCTGTTTAACCTGAGTAATATCAATATTACAGAACGAGTGCGGGAGATTGCAACAATTAAAGTTCTGGGATTTTATTCGGGAGAAACAGGTGCTTATGTATTCAGAGAAAATCTGGTGTTGACTGCAATTGGTATTGTCGTCGGTTTACCACTGGGTGTGTTGTTGCATCGATTTGTCATGTCTCAGATACAGGTTGATATGGTGGCATTTGCGGTAGAGGTTATGCCGATTAGTTTTGTATATACGGTAGTGATTGTACTGCTGTTCTTTATTATTGTGGATTTGATTATGCGCCCAAAGATAGAAAAAATAGATATGGCAGAGTCTTTGAAATCAATAGAATAGTTATTGCCTGTAAACTGTGAATATGGTATGATGAGGCTTGCGGTGTTGTGCATTTGCAAAGAGAATGTCTGATGTTCGGGAGATTCCTGATTGCAGAACAGGACATTTGACGATAGAAATATGTATGAGATGGAGGAAATATAAAATGGCATTACACATGATTAAAAAGGTTCCGACTCCAGAGGAAATCAGAGAAAGTCATCCAATGAGTAAGGAGCTGCTTCATATTAAGGCTGAGAGAGATGCAGAGATCAGAAAGGTGTTTACCGGCGAATCAGATAAGTTTCTGGCAATCATAGGACCTTGTTCAGCGGATTATGAGAAATCCGTGCTTGATTATCTTTGCAGACTGGCAAAGGTACAGGAAAAAATTAAGGATAAGATTATCATCGTTCCAAGAATTTATACGAATAAGCCGAGAACAAATGGTTCAGGCTACAAGGGAATGTTGCACCAGCCGAATCCGGAGGATAAGCCGGATTTTATCGAGGGTGTAAAGGCAATCCGAAAGATGCATATTAAGGCAATCAATGAGACGGGGCTCACCGCTGCAGACGAGATGCTTTATACCGATAACTGGCCATATCTGGAGGATATTTTATCTTATGTTGCAATTGGTGCGAGAAGCGTGGAAAATCAGGATCATCGTCTTACTGCAAGTGGAATTGATGTTCCTGTCGGCATGAAGAATCCAACCAGCGGAGATTATAACGTTATGCTGAATTCCTGTGTGGCTGCGCAGGCCTCTCACACATTCCTTTTTTCGGGATATGAGACCGAGACGGATGGTAATCCTCTGGCACATTGTATTTTGAGAGGTTCACTCAGCAAGAGCGGACGCTCTATTGCGAATTATCACTATGAGGATTTGAAGTTGCTCTGTGACATGTATGAGAAGTTTAAGCTTGTTAATCACGCTTGTATCGTGGATGCAAATCATAATAATTCAGGAAAGAAGTGGGATGAACAGCCTAGAATCGTAAATGAAATCCTGCACAGCAGAAGACATTCCGAGGAAGTGCGAAATCTGGTTAAGGGTGTTATGATAGAAAGTTATATTGAGGATGGAAATCAGCCAATCGGAGGCGGCTGTTACGGAAAGTCAATTACAGATCCATGTCTTGGCTGGGAAAAATCAGAGAGGCTTCTTCTGGAGATGGCGGAACAGTTATAAGATAATAGGAGGACAGACATGAATATATTTGGTATATTGGTGCCGAAACAGATGCTTACATATCTAAATGACAAGGACACATTGGATCAGGCAGTGCAGTTTTTGATGGGCAGCAGTTATACTGCGGTTCCTGTCATTGATGATGCGGGAAAGTATGTCGGAATCGTGAGTGAGGGCGATTTCCTGAAAGCTGTCATGGAGTATGGCAGAGATAATCTGCGTAATTACAGGGTTGTGGACATCGTTAACCGGGATATGGGTGGTGTTGTTCTCAATACTGTAGAAAAAGATGAAATCATGGAGAAAATTCTTGACAGAAACTTCTTGTCAATCGTAGATGACAGGCAGTGCTTTATTGGTATTATCACACGTAAGAGCGTCATCATGTACTTGAATAATTAGTATGAAATATAAACATGTTTTTTTTGACCTGGATGGAACGATTACTGAGCCGGTGGTTGGCATTACAAATGCAATCATATATGCACTTGGTAAGTATGACATCAAGGTTTTAGACAGGACAACCTTATATAAATTTATCGGACCGCCGCTTAAGGATTCGTTTATGGAATTTTGTGGTTTCCCGGAGGAGCAGGCAGAGGAAGCGGTACGGTATTACCGCGAGTATTACAGTGTGGATGGAATTCTGGAAAATGACATCATGCCGGGTATGGAAGATGCACTGGAAAGGCTTAAGTCTGCCGGTTGTCATCTCTATGTGGCAACCTCGAAACCGGAGAAATTTGCAAGGGAGATATTAGAACATCTGGAGCTGGCAGACTATTTTGATGTGATTGCAGGCAGTTCGATGGATGGTTCACGGGATAAGAAAGAGCTGGTGCTGGCCTATCTGCTGGAACAGTCAGGGATTGGTACTTCAACAGATGCGATTCGGGATGTCGTCATGGTCGGGGACCGGAAGTTTGACATCATAGGTGCGAAACATTTTGGCATGGATAATATTGGTGTTACATTTGGCTATGGTGACCGGGAGGAGTTTCTTGCCTGCGGTGCGATGAAGATCGTGGATACAGCTATGGAAATGGCGGATTATATTTTATCGTAGCGTGATAACTGGAATATCCGGGAATATGCCGGAAAGTGAGTGTATCATGTAGATTATGTGCTGGCATATGAGAAATGGAGCGTGTGGTAAAAATGGATTTTGCTGTGGGACAAATTATAAAGTTAAAGAAGCCACACCCTTGTGGTGGCAATAGCTGGGAAATTCAGCGAGTCGGCATGGATTTCAGATTAAAATGCAAGGCTTGCGGGCATTCCGTTATGGTTCCGAGAAAGACCGTGGAGAAAAGCTTTCGTGGATTTGTGCCTGATTCAAATGCATAAAAATTACAAAAAACATGCTTGACTTTTTAAAAAATTAAATGATAGAATAACTGACGTCGAGTAGCGAAAGCGTAAGTCCGGATAATATCGGACTTACGCTTTTTTAATGAATAAATGGAGGTTTTAGAAATGGAAGGATTAAATTCAAATGAATTTTTAGTAAAGGAAAAGCTGAGTGTGTTGATGCGGAAATTTTCGGTTCCGTGTATTATATCACTTCTTGTGGCAGCTCTTTATAATATCGTGGACCAGATTTTTATTGCAAATGCTTCTTATCTCGGTTCGTACGGAAATGCTGCGAACACGGTTGTATTTCCGCTTACGGTTATCGCATTGGCTGTTGCGGTTATGATAGGAGACGGTTGCTGTGCATTTGTAAGTCTTTCACTGGGAGCAGGAAATAAGGAAAACGCACATAGAAGTATAGGAAATTCTGTTGTCCTTTGTATTGTGAGCAGTGTTGTCATCACCGCAATATATTTTATACTTCAGAATCAGATTTTGACAGCTTTTGGAGGACGTGTCAACGAGGAAACCTTTGTACAGTCGAAGGAATATTTCACATATATAACAATCGGTAGCCCATTTTACATGTTCGGACAGGCCATGAATCCCATTATCCGTTCAGACGGAAGTCCGAAATTTGCTATGGTATCTACGCTTCTCGGAGCGGTGATTAATATTATATGCGATCCTATTTTCATATTTGTATTTAAGTGGGGCATGATGGGAGCTGCTGTGGCGACTGTCCTTGGTCAGGTAGTCACCGCGATACTTTCGATATGGTATCTCTTTCATCTGAAGGCTGTAAAACTTGAGAAAAGTAGCTTTAAGCTGAATGGTGCAATCATAAAAAGATTCATCCCGTTGGGAATATGCAGTTTCCTTTCACAGATATCGCTGGTTGCAGCGATGGCCGCAATTAACAACATGATTCGGAAGTATGGTGCTATGGATGAGATATTCGGGCAGAGTCAGTATGCACAGATTCCAATGGCTGTTGTCGGAATTGTCATGAAATTTTTCCAGATTGTCATTTCGATTGTTGTTGGAATGGCAGCCGGATGTATTCCAATCGTAGGATATAATATTGGTGCCGGCAGAAAAGACAGAGCAAAGCATCTTTTTACTTACCTGCTTGTATGCGAGACGATAGTCGGTGTAGTTGCATTTTTGATTGTTGAGCTGCTTCCACGGCAGTTGATTCAGATATTTGGTGTCGGCTTTGCATTGTTGCTCCCTTGTTTTTTCGGATTGGACGGTGTGCTCTATTCAATGCCGGTGTCAGACCTTCTGACATTTATCGTATCGGTTGTAGCGATTATATATACCTACCGCTCCTTGAGTAAGAAAACAGAACAGGATGACAGTAAGGCAAAATGTACAAAAAACGAGGGCGTGGTCATGTAATAAAATCACGAATTTTTATTATAATAAAAAATCTTGCTTACGAGAAACGGAAAAATCTGATAAAATACAGATAGAGAATTCTCGTGGTTAAGAGATATATGTTGTTCGGAACCATTTGAACAGTTATAGTTTGCGATAATGGTTCCTTTTATTTTCAGGAGGAAGCAATGTTTAATATAGGAGATTATATAGTATATGGTCATAATGGAATATGTCAGGTCATTGATATTACTCATCCCGATATTGCAGGCTCCGACAATAATCGTTTGTATTATGTTCTGGTCCCTGAAAAAACAAAAGATAGTAAATTGTTTTGCCCGGCGGATAATGATAAGATCGTGTTGCGAAAGATAATCAGTGCGGAGGAAGCACGTGAAATTATTGAAGAGTCAAAAACCATTGAACCCCTTGTGATCAGCAACGAGCGTATGAGAGATGACAGTTATAAGAATGCGATGAAAAGCTGTGATTTAAGACAGTGTGTGCAAGTGATAAAAACGCTGTTACTCCGAAAGAAGGAGCGGGAGGAGAATGGTAAGAAGATTACAGCGACCGATGAGCGGTATTTAAAACAGGCGGAAGAGGAGCTGTATGGTGAGCTGGCAATTGCAACCGGCCAGGAATGGGAGGATATAAAAGAAACCATCATGACAAATTGTAATGCATTATAAAATTCATGGACCACTGGAAGCAAGATATTAAATTTTGATAGTCGTTTTATGCTCTCGGTGGTCGTTTTGTGCAATAGGGTTTATGATTCCGGCACGATTATCCGATATCATATAAAACAGGCAGGAACGGGTTATAAATGAAATAACAAATTCTGCTTTGAAATGATTTGGATAAAAGGGGTTAGGGAATACATGAATGAGAGCAGTTGTGAGAAAAATGCGGAAGGAGCACAGGTACAGTTTCCGTTTGTGGGCGGAAGTGTAACCCTTCGGTGTGACGATATCATCTATGTGGTAACTGACAGACATAAAAATACATTCCATACCCTGGAGAGGGATTATGGCATCTATAGGAAATTGGATGACCTAGAACAGGAGTTGTCAGGTTATGATTTTGTAAGGGCACATCAGAGCTATCTGGTTAATATGAGATATATTGAGAAAATCAGCAGCTATGTGATGTATCTTACGACCGGTGAAGAATTGTCAGTGCCGAAATCCCGTTATCGGAATGTAAAGGAAACATTTCTCACATATCAAAGTAAACACTGAAAATTGTCAAATTACCGATTGGAGGAATCACCATGAGAATTACATCCCAGATGCTTAATGCATCGGCACAGAAGGCTGGTGTACAGATTAATCATACATTATTGGATTATGTTAAATCTGATAAAAAAGGAAATACATTGCAACAGGTTCTGAGTGCAAATAAAACAAACACAAAAAATACAACACAGAAGAAAAATTATGAGAAATTGGATGAAGCTGCTGACAGCCTGACAGAACAAGTTATGGCTCTCATGTCAGAGAAAGAGGATTCCGTATTCGGAAAACTTGCTACAGATGACACTGAGGAAAATAGAAATGTTCTCTATGATACGGTGGAAAAGCTGGTGAATAGTTACAATGATACCAGAAAAACACTATTGACTGCCCAGGGCACGCTTAATAATTATTACGCGAAGTTGCTGAAAGAGGCGGCAGAGGACGACGCCGAAAGCCTCGCATCGATTGGTATCACTGTGGATGGTGGCAACATGAGTCTGGATACAGAAAAACTGAAATCTGCAGAATTGGATGTCATAAAAAAGGTGCTTGGTGGCAACAGTATATTTATGGAAAAGACAGCTGTGTTGGCGGAGCATGCGTCAGACAATGCGGAAGCAGGACTGGACAATCTGAGTAGCCAGTACAGTGCAAATGGTGTTAATTATTCTGCTCGAAACAGTAAATATGATAGCAGAGGATAAAAAAATAATTTACCTCTTCCATTTTTGAAAAAGTATGGTATAATAAGTCTTGCTTTGTGTAGATGCAATGCAAGATTTATTATATTATAGCGATGCGTGGCTCAGCTTGGTAGAGCGCTGCGTTCGGGACGCAGAGGTCGCAGGTTCGAATCCTGTCGCATCGATTTTGCTTCTGTGGCTCAGTTGGTAGAGCAATTGATTCGTAATCAATAGGTCGTCGGTTCGAGTCCGATCAGAAGCTTGCAATTTGAAGTAGGAGTTAAAGGATAGCTCCTATTTTTTTATTGTCTTTTTGTATAAATTGAGAGATAATAGCAACAGAAAAGATGGGCGGTAATAGAAATGTCTGATAATAAAAAAAGGAAAATAAATAATAACGGACGAGAGATTCGTTTTGATAAGCTTGATAATACAGCAAACCTTTTCCCGGTGATTGCCAGAGAGGGTATGAGCAATGTGTTTCGTGTGTCGGTTACATTGAAGGAGGCCATTGAGCCTGAGTTGTTACAGCAGGCTTTGGAACAGGTGTTGCCTTTTTTTGATGTGTTTCGTGCGAGAATGCGCCGGGGAATTTTCTGGTATTACTTTGAGACAAACAGAAATCCTGTGCCGAGGGTGCAGGAGGAATCGACATATCCTTGTATGTATATTAACCCATATGAGAATCATGAATATCAATTCAGAATGACCTATTATAAAAACCGGATTAATCTGGAGGTGTTCCATGCACTGACAGACGGAAACGGTGCTCTTTCATTTCTGAAGGAGGTCACATATCAGTATCTTAGATATAAATATCCGGAGCTTAAGGCACAGGCGGTGGATTCATTGGAGACGGGAACCTCACTTGACAGGGAGGATAGCTATGTTAAGAATTATAAGCGCAGTGCAAAAAAAGCATATAAGACGGAGAAAGCAGTTATCGTAAAAGGTGAAAGGTTGCCTGTGAACCAGTTTGGCATTATACATGGATACGTTTCTCTTCCTGATATCAAGCAGGTTGCGAAAAACTACGGCGTGACCATTAATCAATATCTGATAGGTGTATTTATTTGGTCTGTTTATCATGCGTATTTGAAAGAGGAACCGTGTAACAAGCCAATCAGTGTGTGTGTTCCTGTCAATTTGAGACCATATTTTGAATCGGACACGACTAAGAATTTTTTTGTGATTGTGTCAGCGGTATTTAAGCCGGTGAAAGAACATTATACCTTTGAAGAGGTGCTCGGGGAGGTGGCTGACAGTCTTCGTGAGCAGATCACCAGAGACAATCTGGAACGCCTCTTTTCCTATAATGTATCCAATGAGAAAAATATGGTTTTGCGTGCGGTGCCTTTGTTTATTAAAAATATTGCAATGAAACAGATATACAGAACCTCGGCAAGAGCCAATACCTCAACGGTGACAAATCTCGGGGTGATTCAGGTGCCGGATTTATACCGGGATTATATAGATAAATTTTATGCTGTACTGTCCATGTCTCAGGGACAGAATATAAAGGGGGCTGTCTGCTCCTATGGCGATACGCTGGTCTTTTCGTTTAGCTCGTGCTGCAGAGAGACCGATATTCAAAAATGCTTTTTTAGAAAACTAGTCGAAGACGGAATACAGGTTTCGGTGGAGACAAATGGGGTATATTATGAGTAGATGTGTTAGATGTAAAGTGAATATTTTGGATGATGCGGTGATGTGTCCGCTGTGCAGAGGTGTTTTGGAGAGAGACATGGAGATACAGGAACAGGCGGATTCTGTATCGGACAAAAAAAAGGACAAGAATTTGGACCACTATCATTCGTGTTCTCTCAGCTATCCTGATATCTACCCTGCAATCAGGATGATGCAGTTTGTCAAAAAACTGTCGGTCTTTGTTGCGGTACTGGCAGAATGTGTTTTACTTTTGATTAATTATCTGACATATAATGGTGTAAAATGGTCGCTTGTCACGGGAGTAGGACTTGCATATGCCTGTTTTACGCTGATGTATTCATTTAAACAAAATAAAAGTATTCAGAGAAAACTGCTGGTTCAGCTTGTATTTGCTTTTGCTGCCTTTGTGTTGATAGATGCAACAATCGGATATAAGGGATGGTCCATAACACTGGCAATTCCTACGGCCGTCATGGTGGTAGAAATTACAATAATCGTGTTGATGATAGTGAATCACAGGAATTGGCAAAACTATCTGTTAACCGCACTTGCACTTTTTCTGATCAGTATCGTGATGGTTGTGCTGGCTTTGTTTGAGGTCATAGAATTCAATCTGTTGTCAATTATTGCAGTGGCTGCAACCGGACTGCTGGTGCTAGGGACATTGGTATTTGGTGATAAGCGGGCTGAAAATGAGCTGCGCAGAAGATTTCATGTATAGAAAACGGAGAAGTCATAGATGATGGAGAATGGGAAAAACAGAGCGGAGGAGTATGCACAGAATGAGGCATCACAAGCGGAGCAGGAAAATCTGAGTATACGGAGCAGAATCATTCGGGAGATAGTAGCGGAATTTAACCAACATTCTCATTTGAAGAGTGTTCTGGTAGAAGAGAATCGAAGCAAAAGTGAGATTGATAAACCGTTTCATTATCCGGAGCATGTGGAGGCAGTCAGATATCATATGCCGGAATTTGAGATGGAACTGTTGTCGTGGAAAGAATCTGATAGTCCGTGGGTGATTCTTCAATTACACGGAGGCGGTTATGTCGGAGCCCTGAAGAATAGTTATAGGACGATGGCAGGATTATACGCAGAGGTAGGAAAAGGGGCTAAGGTGTTGACGATAGATTATAGGGTAGCACCGGAACATCCTTTCCCGGCAGCGCTGATGGATGCATATGCCGCGTATTGCTGGCTTCTGGAACAGGGGCATTCCGGCAAACAAATCATTTTGGCGGGTGACTCGGCAGGTGGAGGCCTTGCTATGGCACTGTGTCATTATCTGAAAGATCATGAGGTGGAGCTTCCTGCCGGTATTATTGCGATGTCTCCGTGGACGGATTTGACAGCAGGGGGGAGCTCTTATAAGGATAATTATGAGATTGATCCGGTATTTGGGTGCGGAGGAGACTATTTGATTCATGATTCTGCATACATCGGGGAGCATGATGCAAAGAATCCGTATATTTCACCGGCGTTTGGAGATTTTACAGGATTTCCGCCTATGCTGATACAGGTTGGAACCTGCGAAATGCTTTTATCTGATTCGGAGATTGTTGCAAAGAAAGCGTTGGAGGCAGGTGTAAAAGTACGGCTTTCAAAATATGAAGGTATGTTTCATGTGTTTCAAATGGCGGCAAAGCTTATGCCGGAATCAAGGAAAGCATGGGCTGAGGTTGGAAAATATATAGAACTGCTTGGACAGTAAGGGGAGATGAAAAATGATAATCGGATTGGCACAGACGCATATTGTATGGGAAAACAAGACATGTAATATGAAAAAAATGCAGGGATGTCTGGAGGCATTTGCCAGGTACATAAAAACCTGTGGTGATGGGGATAAAGTGGAATGTGCGGACGGTCTGATATTATTCCCGGAAATGTCTCTCACCGGTTTTTCTATGCATACAGATATCACAGCCGAGCATGGAAAAGAGACTGTTCATATGTGCGAGGAGCTTGCCCGGTCGTATGGCTTATCTATCGGTATAGGATGGGTTGCAGGAAAAGAAAATGCAGAATGCTGTGAGAATCATTATTCCATTATAACACCTGATGCGGGGGAAATTCTCGATTATATAAAGCTGCATCCGTTTGCGTATAGCGGCGAGGATGCGTTCTTTGAGGGTGGGAGTAGCCTGCCGGTATGCCGGCTTCGTGATATGTGTCTGGGGGCAGCAGTATGTTTTGATTTAAGATTTCCGGAGGTATTTCAGATATTGTCGGATAAGGCGGATATGATTGTTGTGCCTGCAAACTGGCCGGAACGGCGGAATGCTCATTGGAAAGCCCTGCTTGCGGCAAGAGCTATAGAAAACCAGTGTTATATTGCAGGTGTAAACTGCTGTGGTCTCATGGACGGGCAATATTATTCCGGTGATTCATGCATGTATGCACCGGACGGAACCTGCATGGAGCCTGCAAAAGTGATTGATAGCCGCGAGCTGTCTGAAGGTACATACTGTGTAGAACAAAACAGAGAATGTGCATATGCAGACGAGGAATGCGTCTTGGTTTATGATGTCGGGAATTGTGCAGATTCTGTGCGTTTGGTAAGAAAATCATTTCCTGTTAAGTCGGCTCGCAGACCGGAGTTATATCGCCGGCTTTTATAGCATGATTTTACTGTATGTAAATGATAGTGACGATTTCATTTAGAATCTTAAACAAATCTTAAGAATTATCCTACTTTTATCTTAATATTTTTTTTGCCATAATAATCCCAGGGAGGTAAGGGGAGTATGTATAACATTTTGATATGTGATGATGAGAAGGATATCGTTGAAGCATTGAGTATCTACCTGTCAAGTGAAGGATACAACATTTATAAGGCATATAATGGCATGGAGGCATTGGAAATGGTTACGCGCGAGACTATTCATCTGGTTCTTCTTGATATTATGATGCCGAAGATGGACGGTATCACGGCTATGGCAAAGATACGCTCGATATCCAATATTCCTGTTATTCTTCTGACTGCCAAGAGTGAGGATACGGATAAGGTCCTGGGACTCAATGTGGGGGCAGATGATTATGTGACAAAACCATTTAATCCCGTTGAATTGATTGCAAGGGTAAAAGCACAGCTCAGACGCTATATGATGCTGGGAGGCGGAAATGTAACGCAGACGCCGGACAGACTGGTTATGGGTGGAATCGAGCTGGACGACAAGGCAAAATCGGTAACGGTAGACGGGGAAAATGTCAGTCTCACACCTACGGAGTTTCAGATTCTTAAACTTTTTATGGAAAATCCAGGTAAGGTTTTTGCGCCAAAGGATATCTATAGACAGGTCTGGGAGGATGCACCGATGGGTTCGGAAGGAACTGTGGCAGTACATATCAGACATTTGCGGGAAAAAATTGAGATAAACCCGTCTGAACCGAGATATCTTAAAGTTGTCTGGGGGCAGGGGTATAAGATGGAATAAGTGAGGGAATAAGATATGGATAAAATGATGAAAAATGCCGGACTAAAATGTGCGGCAGCTATCATACTTTCGGTTTCGTTGGTGGCACTGGCAATATCCTCTGTTTTGGGATTGTACTTTTTTGACCGGGGTGTTTTTGATCAGGCGGGACGTGATACCTTATATCAGGACCGTGTGGAAAGTATAGCATGGGATTATTATGCAATGGCAATAGATTATTATACCACTATGGTCAGACTGATTGATGAGGATAAGGATGAAACGGAGATAGAGCAGAGAACCAGAGGTTATAAGGATCTGTTTTCCGAAGATAAATGTAATTATGCATTTTATATTACTCCGGTTGACGAGGAGGATAAAGAAAAGTACCCGTCGCTGTCCAACTATAGCTGTGATGATTATCAGTTTACTACATCATGGCAGGAAGGAATTTTGATAAGTGAGGAATGGACGACGTTTACATATCCCATACCTGCATGGTATATCGAAATGGAAAATGGAGGCGGCAGAAGTCAGAATACGAATGCTGCTTATGAAGAAGAAAATCTGACGACAGAGATTGAATATCAGACAGAATCCTACGAGGATGAGGAATGGAGTACTGTTACAGAGGCAGTGAGTTTAGACGGATATTATGAAGATGATTATTATGACAATGGGTATGACTATTATGCCTACGAGGCAAATGGCGACTTTTGGATTACAAATGATAACGTTCGGTATAATCTGACAAAAGATGCCGGATATCAGAAGGCGTGGAAAGCATTTTGTGATCAATATGGAGCAGATGCGAATATTTCTACAGATGGCTTTGGATATAACGGCGAAACAGGAGAGTTTTATCAGGATGTATACGTGTCGAAAATAATGACGGTTGATGTACAGGAATATGTCAAGTCTGAGTTTACCGCATCTGATGACTTTCAAAATTCTCTTTTTCTGCGCTATGTTGATGTAATTATTGATGCAACGATTCCGGTTTGGGTGATATCGTTGATTTTTGTTGTTTTGTGCAGTATTTATCTGGTCGCTGCTTCCGGACATAGAAAGGGCATGGATGAGATTGTATTAAATGGATTTGACAGAATACCATTTGACATATTGTTTGCATTTTTCTGCCTTGGATGCCTGTCATTGCTGTATGGTGTGGATATGTACAGGGGTTATAATACACCATTTGAGACGGGATTTATCATTCTTGGGTGCGTCGGACTTATGGTATTCGCCCCGCCTGTTTTGATGACAACCGCAACCCGCATCAAGGTATCGGGCTGGAGGCTGTTTCAGAATACGGTTATATGGAAATTGTGCTGTCTTGCGTGGCGTTTGCTGAAATGGATATGGAGAAAGTGTGTTTGGGTCGTAAGCTATTTGATACACCATATGAATCTGTATTGGAAATATGTGGGGATATTAGTAATTTTCGGACTGATTGAGCTTCTGGCGGCGGCAACGGACAGTATGGGTGTGGTTTTGGTTATCGGGCTGATAGAATTTCTCATTTTGTGTATGATTCTTATCCGGGCATTGGTAGATATGAATATGTTAAAAAAAGGTGCCGAGGAGCTTGCATCGGGCAATACGGATTATGAGATTGATACATCGCATATGATGTGGGAATTTAAGCATCACGGGGAAAATCTGAATCGGATAAAAGACGGAATACAGGTGGCTGTTGAAGACCGTATGAAGAGTGAACGGATGAAAACGGAGCTCATCACAAATGTATCACATGATATTAAAACACCCTTGACTTCTATTATCAGTTATGTTGATTTATTGAAGAAAGAGCAGCTGGACAATCAGACAGCATTGGAATATGTGGAGGTTTTGGATCGCCAGTCTGCCAGACTGAAGAAACTGATTCAGGATTTGATTGATGCATCCAAAGCATCTACAGGAAATCTGAACGTTCATTTGGAAGAAACGAATATACGTGTATTGCTGGAGCAGGCCATGGGTGAATTCGCAGAAAAGATGGAAAAACGCGGGTTAAGG
>CAMAMD010000003.1 GCA_945836785.1 uncultured Clostridium sp. | reverse complement strand
TATCCGTGATATCCTTAAGCTCCATGCCAAATCTCAAATCCGGCTTATCAGAACCAAAACGTGACATTGCTTCTGCGTAAGTCATACGCTGAATTGGCAGCTGTACATCCACACCGATTGTATCCTTAAAAAGCTTTGCCAATAATCTTTCATTTACATCAATGACATCATCCACATCTACGAAGGATAACTCCATATCAATCTGTGTAAATTCCGGCTGTCTGTCTGCACGCAAATCCTCATCACGATAACATCTTGCAATCTGGAAATATCTGTCATAGCCGGAGCACATCAGCAGCTGCTTATAAATCTGTGGAGACTGCGGCAATGCATAAAACTGTCCCGGATGTACACGGCTCGGCACAAGATAATCTCTTGCACCTTCAGGTGTGGATTTACACAATGTCGGGGTCTCAATCTCGATAAACCCTTCTTCCGCAAGAAATGCTCTGGTCAGTGTTGTCACCTTGCTTCGCATCATGATGTTTCTCTGCAGATCAGGACGTCTCAAATCAAGATAACGATATTTAAGTCTCAGTTCTTCCTTTGTCTTGCTGTTTTCCTCAATTGGAAATGGCGGTGTATCTGCCTCGGACAAAATTCTGATATCCGATGCGATAATCTCGATGTCACCGGTTGCAAGATTCTCATTTACGGCACCGCCACGCTTCGCAACCTTACCGGTGATGGCAACCACGAACTCACTTCTCAGCTTTTCTGCCTTTGCAAATCCCTCGGCACCGATATTTGCCTCCTCAAAAATCACCTGCAGAATACCGCTTCTATCCCGCAAATCAACAAAAATAATTCCACCTTTGTTACGACTTTTCTGCACCCAGCCCATCACAGTTACTTCTGAACCGACCAGTGCATTCGTGACTTCCGTACATCTATGACTTCTATGAAGTCCTTTCATTGACTCAGCCATCTCTATATCTCCTTATCCTTAAAAAATTCTACGAATTCTTCATAGCCCTCACTCATCATCTGCTCCTTTTGGAACTTCTTATTCTTTTTCATGATGGCTATATTCACAATACTGCCATTTTCTCTCTCTTTTTTTGCTTTGTCAAGTATCGCAAGCAGCTTATCGGATGGCATCCCTTTCTCCACAAGATATGCTGTCTTCGCACCTGTGCCCGGCACCTTGAAATCGCGCTCCAAAAGCAACATAACAATACGCTCAAAACCGATAGAAAATCCGCACGCCGGTGTTGGCTGCCCCGTAAATTTTCCTATCATCTCATCATAACGTCCGCCACCGCCGACGGAACCGCCAAACTCATCCATGGAAATCTCAAAAATCGGGCCGGTATAATAAGACATACCACGCACCAGTGTCGGGTCAAACGCCATCTTAAACTCTGCCGTCTTCGTATGCTCCACACTCTTCATAATCGTCTGAAGATTGTCCGAAACTTCTGTAGAAAGCACATCGCCCAGCGTATCCTTGAGATACTGCACACCGCTGGCATCCGCTGTCACGGTCTCAAAAAGAGCAAGATACTTGTTGACCGATTCCTCCGCATAGCCTTCCTTAAGTAATTCCTCTTTTACACCATCCATACCGATTTTATCCATCTTATCCAGAATGATAAACACAGTATCATAATCTTTCTCATCAAATCCGCTGTATGCAGCCATCGCCTTAAGAATACGTCTGTCATTGATACGAATCGTAAAATTCTTAAAATCAAGTTTTCCAAGTAATGTTGTAGTCGCAAGAATCAATTCAATCTCGGCAAGTATCGTCGCCTCACCCAGAATATCGATATCACACTGCATGAACTGTCTGTATCTGCCACGCTGCGGTCTGTCTGCTCTCCACACATTTCCCATCTGAAGTGCCTTAAACGGACTAGGCAAATCGTTTGCATTATTCGAATAATATCTCGAAAGCGGTACCGTTAAATCATATCGAAGACCGCCATCCACCAGATCAAGCTCTTCCTTCGCCTCATCAAGCTTAAGCTTTTCACCGCGCTTTAAAATCTTGAAAATCAGCTTTTCATTTTCACCGCCCTGTTTACTGTTCAGGTTCTCAATATGCTCCACACACGGTGTTTCCACAGAATTAAAGCCAAATGTCTTATATGTCTCCTTAATTAATCCGATGCAATAATCACGGATTGCCATCTCTTTCGGTAATATATCCTTCATGCCCGTTACAGGCTTTTTCTTCAATGCCATCTCAACAAATTCCTTTCTGTTTGTTCTATCGTGTCACCTACCGGCTCCATTTATTTTTTCGGGCAAGCATCTCGTCGAAACGATTCATGTAATCATCGACGGACTTGCAATTCTCCACCCGCTCCACACGGTTTTCCGCATGAAATACAAGCTTTGTGGAGCTGCCTGCACCTGCTGCTATAATATCAGTCATCTCCTCCATAATCAAGACATTATACAAACATTCCATCCCCGGTTTTGCATAGCCGACATTTTCCAGATTGCCGCCGATATTTTTTTGCCGGTACAGATAATATGGCTCCATACCAAGCACCGTTGCTGCCTCTGCCGCCAGTGCATGCATGGCATCCATATCCTGATTTATCAGCGTACCGTACGTATCCATCTGCTGCCGCAGATTTGCCGCCCGCTTAATCGCAAGCGAATGAACCGTAATGCTCTCCGGATTCAGTGCCTTCACCTGCTCCAATGTATATCGCATACTGTCCAGATTTTCACCCGGCAACCCGGCAATCAAATCCATATTTATATTATCAAATCCTGCCCGGCGTGCCATTGAAAATGCTTCCCTTGTCTGCTCCGCCGTATGTGCCCGTCCAATCGTTCTTAGAGTCTCATCATTCATGGTCTGCGGATTAATACTAATCCGTGTAACTCCGTGATTTTTCATGACACGTAGCTTCTCATCCGTAATACTATCCGGCCTGCCGGCTTCTATCGTGTATTCCTTAAGACTTACTCTGTTGTTACCAGGTTCTTTCCCTGCATGTTTTCCCAGACCATACACCTGATCTATCCCTTCAAGCAACGTTTCCAGAAGTTCATGGCTGATGGATGTAGGCGTGCCACCTCCTATGTAAATGGCAACCAGCCTTTTATGTTTATATAGCTCCGCAATATAAGCAAGCTCCCGCTTTAATTTCTCTATATATTCAACAGCCTTATCCTTATAAACCCCAATCGGATAAGATGTAAACGAACAATACAGACATCGGCTCGGACAAAACGGAATCCCGATATACAGACAATAATCATTGTTAAAATCGATTCCCTGTACCAATGACAATTCCTTTTGGGCTACCCGCGTCGCAAGCTTTGCCTTATCAGCACTTGTATCATAAACATCCTGATAATACGCCACTGTATGCTCAAAATCCATGCCCTCCTTAAGCTGTTTCATGGCTATTTTCGTAGGACGCACTCCGGTCAGATCGCCCCACGGCAACGACCGTCCCGTATAGGCACACAAAAGTCCGTAGACTGCCCGCTTTAACCGGTTACGGAAGGTCGCTTTATCATGGTAATCTCCCTTTATCCGCTCAAATGCAATATATTCCACGTCGCAGATATTCCCATCCTGCTGTGTCTCTTCCGATTCTGACCTGCCAAGTGAAAAAACCGACTCAGTCTCCGCATACTTTGCCTGAAACACAAGCTGTATCGGCTGCCCGTCCGGTTGTTCCGCAATCTTTACCCCCGGATAAAAAGCCATAATCATGGCTCTGATATCATTATTATATTCCTGACGGTTCTGTAATAGCAAAATCATCGGTCTCTATCATCCTCTATTTCCGAAATACGCCCTTGCGATATTTAGAAATACGGATTCATCTCCTTTTCACGCTTAATACTCGTCCTGTCATTATGGCCCGGATAAACCGTTACATCGCCTGGGAGAACAAGTAACTTCTTCTCGATATTCTCAAGCAGAGCATGTCCGTCTCCGGTCGGAAAATCCGAACGTCCGATACTTGCACAAAACAGTGTATCACCGGAAAAAAGTAACTTTTCCTCCGCAAAATAATAGCATATTCCACCCTGCGTATGTCCCGGAACATGCATGCATTGAATTTTTGTACCGAGCAAATCAAGGCTCTCATTATCTTCAACATATACATCTGCTTCAGCGGTCATCGGCTCACCAAACATTGCCGAAAGATTCAGCGTGGAATTGGACAAAACTGCCTGTTCTTCCTTACCGATATATACCTTGATATCAGGATATGCTTCCTTAATATCTGCCAGTCCGCCAATATGATCAAAATGGCCATGTGTAAGCAGTACAGCAACAGGGGTTAAATTCTGGTTTTGATACATCTTAATAAGATAATCTGCCCTGGCTGCCGGATCTATAATAACTGCCTCCCTTGTGTCCGTATTCGCAACCGTATAACAATTGGTCGCCATAGAACCAAGTACATTTGTTATGGTAATTAACTTTGCCATACTATCTCCTTTCTATTCTCAGACCGGGTAAAATACATCCTGTTTAACCCGCCGTTCTCTCTATATCGATGATACCCTCAATATTTCTTATTTTTGCAATAAGTTTATTTAGCTGTTCCTTAGAATGAATCTCAAACTTCACGGAAACTGTCGCTTTCCCTTGTTTATTTGTTCTAACGTTCATACCGGTCAGGTTAATATTTGCCTCATTAAATACCTTTGACAATGCAAACACCAGACCCTGACTGTCATTTGCATATATGATAATCTCCGTACTGTAGAGGTTTGTATCCTGAACCTGTCCATCCGCCCAATCAGCTTCTATCAGACGTTCTCTGTCAAACTCATCCATACAAAGCACATTGACGCAGTCAGTTCTATGTATGGAAATACCACGTCCGCGAGTGATGTATCCGACGATTTCATCTCCGGGCACCGGTGCACAACACTTCGAGAAACGAACCGCCACATCATCCATGCCCTTGACGATAATACCGCCTTTCGGAATCCCATTTCCTCGCCCCGGTGTATTAATCTTGTTGACAATCTGATCTTCCGTGATTTTACTTGCTTCTTCTTTTTTATACTCCTCAAGAAGTCTGTTGACGATCTGTCCTTCCTTCAGGCCTCCATGTCCGATGGACGCCATAAGTGCATCCCAGTTGGCAAAATTATACTTTTTTAACACCAGATCCATCAGCTCCGGTTTCAGCAAATCGGACAGAATAATTGACTTCGTCTTACAATATGCAGCCACGGCATCCTTACCACGCTGAATATTATCCTCCTTATTTTCCTGTCTGAACCACTGGTTAATCTTTGTTTTCGCCTGGGAACTCTTTACCACAGACAGCCAGTCCATACTTGGTCCCTTTGAATTCTGCGATGTGATAATCTCCACCCGGTCACCATTGTGCAATTCTGTCTCTATCGGCACCTGTCGCCCATTTACTCTGGCTCCAATCATTTTGTTACCGACAGCAGTATGGATACTATATGCAAAATCAATCGGTGTTGACCCCATCGGCAGATTTTTTACATCACCCGCTGGTGTAAAACAATACACCTGATCTGAAAACAAATCCAAATCTGTCTTGACAACACTCATAAATTCCTTGTTGTCTGTGGTGTCGGTCTGCCATTCCAGTATCTGGCGCAACCAGCTCATCTTCTGTTCCTCGCTGTCCTTGGAATTTCCGCCCTCCTTATATTTCCAGTGTGCGGCAATACCATATTCAGCCGTTCTATGCATTTCATATGTCCGAATCTGAATCTCAAACGGTCTTCCACCCGGCCCAATCAATGTCGTATGAAGAGACTGATACATATTCTGTTTCGGCATGGCAATATAATCTTTAAAACGTCCCGGTATCGGCTTATATTTTTCATGTATGATGCCAAGTGCAGCATAACAGTCACGCACAGTATCAACCTTAATACGGATGGCGTGGATATCATAGATCTGATCCAGCGTTTTGTTCTGTGTAATCATCTTTTTGTAAATGCTGAACAGATGCTTGACTCTTCCGTCTACCTCCGCCTTTATATCGGATTCCTCCATGTAACCCCTGACTTCATTTACCATCTGCGTAATAAAGTCCTCACTGGCATTCAGCCTTGTGATAACCTCCTCTTTCAGGGATTTGTACACATCCGGATATAGATATTGCATGGACAAATCATCCAGCTCAATCTTGATTTTGGATATACCAAGCCTATGTGCAATCGGCGCATAGATATCCATGGTCTCTCTCGCTTTCTCAATCTGCTTCTGCGGAGACTGATACTGCAAAGTTCTCAAATTATGCAACCTATCTGCAAGCTTAATCAAAATAACCCGAATATCCTTTGCCATTGCAAGAAACATCTTACGAAGATTTTCTGCCTGTATCTCAATCTTGTCCTGTGAGAGATCAAGCTGTGTCAGCTTGGTTACACCATCCACCAAAAGTGCAATCTCATCCGAAAATTCAGTTGCAATCTGCTCGGTGGTCATGATTGTATCCTCAACCACATCATGCAAAATTCCTGCCACTATGGTTTCTTTATCCAACTCCAGCTCAGCTAATATAATCGCCACACACAAAGGATGAATAATATATGGTTCCCCCGATTTTCTCTTCTGATCCTTGTGTGCTTCGGCCGCAATGTTGTATGCTTTCTCTATCATCGAAACATCCGATGACGGATGATATTTCCTTATCGTATCAAGCAGTTGGGAATACAGTTCCTCCGGCGGAGTAAAATCATCCGGCTTGCTTATTTCTTTCTTTAATGAGTTGTGAGACATTTTTATCTCTTCTGCCATACCAATCACTTCTTTCCGTAGTAATGTATTGTATTCCCCTTATTCTCCTTCAAATTGCACAACAGATGCAATATCATAATCCCGAAGCAGCTCCCGTGCATGCAAATCCGTAAGCTCAATCAGGAAAATCATTTTTACCACCTCACCGCCAAGCTCCTCAATCAACTTGGCTGCTGCCTGAATGGTTCCCCCTGTTGCAATCAAATCATCCACCAAAACCACCTTGTCCCCCGGCTTGATGGCATCTTTGTGTATCTCTATGGTAGCAGAACCATACTCCAAATCATAATCTGCCGACACAGTCTCTCTCGGCAGCTTTCCTTTTTTCCTAACAAGGACAAATCTTTTTTTATTCATATATGCCAAAGGTGCACCAAATATGAACCCGCGGGACTCTGCCCCCACAAGCAGATTATAATCAACTCCGTCAAGCAGCTTATTCATCTCATCTATCGCAAGACCAAAGCCTTCTGCGTCCTCGGTAACACCTGTGACGTCTCTGAAAATAATTCCCTTCTTCGGGAAATCTGGAATACTGATAATGTAATCTTCTACTTTCTTCATAT
The DNA here is from genome assembly GCA_945836785.1 of uncultured Clostridium sp. The sequence continues at coordinate 13,736 of CAMAMD010000003.1, read as the reverse complement.
TGGCTCTCCTCTTCTTTTATCGTGATTTACGGTACATCACCGGTTTAACCTGCACAGTTTCATACCCGCCGTACTGATTAACATCCGGATAATACGCCACATCCAGTATAATATGATTGGGCAAACCCTTTAACATTCTATCACATTCTTCCTCACTAAACCACAACTTTATGCATGTAATAAAGTTATTTGCATGAAAATCTATCCCCTCTGTGCAATAACCATCGCTATCCATAAATGTAATCCGAATATATTTCTGTTCCCTGCCTAAGAATTTTGCCTGCTTAATCTTCATCTGTGCCTGCCCGAAAACCGGTTTTTCATTTCCGTTTCCAAATGGTTCCAACAATCGCAAATCCTCCACCAGCTTCGGTGTAACATATGACATAGGCATCGGAACATCCAGGCGCAGAACAGGCGTCAGATCCTCCTCCGTCATATGCTGATTCCGGTTTAATGCCTCACGAAAGCTGTCCAGATTTTTTTCTTCAAGTGAAAATCCCGCTGCCATGGCATGACCACCATATTTCCTTAATAAGTATTCACACTCCGTCAGTGCATCAAACATATGATACCCATCTATCGAACGTCCTGAGCCTTTCAGCAAACCCGATTCCGAGCGTGTAACCACGAAAACCGGCCGGTAATACTGTTCCCGCACGCGTCCCGCCACGATACCTGCAAGACTCTCGTGCAGCTCAGGCAAATATACCACCAGCACCTTATCCTCTGCCAAATGACTGTCAACCTGCTCCAGTGCACGCTGTACCCCTTCTTCCGTCATCTCCTTGCGGAGCCGGTTCAAATCCTGCATCTCCTCGGCAAGCCGCATCGTCTCTTTCTCATCATCACACAGCAAAAGTTCCAGTCCTTTTTTTGCACTTTCCAGTCTCCCCGTCGCATTCAGACACGGGCCGATGATAAATCCAAGATGATAGGAATAGATTTTTTTCCCTGCGAGCTGATTCACCGCAAGCAATGCCCGCAAGCCCTTATTTGTTGTACGGGGAAGGATTTCGAGACCTTTTTTTACATAAATTCTGTTTTCATCCGTCAGCTCCATGACATCGCACTGCGTCGCTATCGCCACAAACTCTATATATCGTTCCTCATTTTCCCATGGCTGCCCCATGACAGTATACAAATGCCGTATAAACTTATATGCCACCGCCGCACCACACAGTCCTTTGTAGGGATAGTTACAATCCTGGCGTTTTATATCGATAACTGCATCGGCAGGAACCAGCCTGTAATGTCGATTGCCGTCTGCATCCATATCATAAGGTACCTCATGATGATCTGTGACAATCACCGTCATACCATATGACTTTGCCAGCTCTATGGCCGGAAATGCAGCAATCCCGTTATCACAGGTAATAATCGTATCAATCTCCTCTTCATGGGCATCCTGTATCATGCGTTCATTAATTCCGTATCCATCTGCCACTCTGTCCGGTATTTCGTACGATATTTCAGCCCCGAGGGAACCCAGACCATCATACAATATATAATTTGACATGATGCCATCCACATCATAATCAGATATGATTCTTATCGCCTTACCTGTTCGGATTTTCTCCGCCATAATCCGACAGCCGGACTCCATATCCGCCATATCCGCCGGATCATGGACATCAGCCAGTGTACCATGCAGATACCGCTCGATTTCTGCATCCCCGACGATATCACGATTTCTGATTACCCGTGCCACAACCTGGTCAATCTGAAACCGCTCTCCAATCCCTTTAAAATCTGCTTTTTTTCCACATACTGTCCATTTTGTTTCCATGCTGATTCCTCATCAATTAAAACCGGGCCGCCACACTAAGCCAAACTCAATGCAACCGCCCGGTCAAACACGTAAACTTACGCCTAAGCTTTCTTCTTTTTTCCAAGTTTCTTCATATAGAACCACAACGGACCGGTTATACATACGGAAGAATAAGCACCGCATACGATACCTGCCATCAATGTAAATGTAAATTCTTTCAATGAAGGTACACCCATAATAAACAATACAAGTACCATGATAAATGTCGTCAATGACGTATAAATCGTTCTGGTAAATGTCTGTGCAATACTTGTGTTGACAATTTCTGTCAGGCTGCACTTCGTATCCATCAGCTTTCTGTTCTCACGAATACGGTCAAAGATGATAATCGTCGCATTGATAGAATAACCCACAATCGTGAGCATACATGCAATAAATGTATTTCCCACGGACAATTTAGCGATTGCATAGATTGCAAACACAACCATAACATCATGAACCAAGGCAATCACTGCACTGACACCAAACTTCACATCCGAAAAACGTATTGCAATGTAAATCAGCATCAATATAGATGCAAAGATAATTGCTATAATCGCATCCTTCTTCATTTCTCCACTGATTGTTGAGCTGATTCCCTGAGATTCAATCTCGGATACATTAAAATTACTTCTGAGTGCATTCTCAAATGCCTCTGCCTGTCCATCCTCTTCCGATAACTCAATCGTCTTAAATATAACCTGATTTGTACCCTCAACTGTCTGTATCTGAATATCTGATGCTGAAATACCGACTGCCTCTGTTATGACAGGAACAACTTCATTCTCAGCCCGCTCCAACGTGTACGGCTCATCAAAAGTTACCGTCGTTGATGTACCACCTGTAAATTCAAGACTGTAATTCATAGCCTGACCGGTTGTTGATTTATTGATTGGCAGGAATACAAGTCCTGCGATAATAACCAATGCAGAAAGCACAAAACATATTTTTGCATTTTTCACAAATCCGCTGACTTTCGGTTCTTTCGCCCTACCATAGCATTTTTCATTTGTAACGCCAAGATTAGCAACCGCATTGAGAAGCATCTTTGTAATAACCAATGCCGTGAACATGGATAAAACAATACCGAGCATCAATGTCGTCGCAAAACCTTTAATACTACCTGTTCCGAGTATCATCAATACAAATGCCGCAATCAATGTTGTAATATTACCATCCAGAATTGCAGATAAAGCTTTTGAAAAACCGGATGTTATCGCATTCTTGACACCATTTCCTGCCGCAATCTCTTCCTTAATACGTGTAAAGATAATGACATTTGCATCCACAGCCATACCGATTGAAAGAATAATACCTGCAATACCAGGCAATGTAAGCGTAATTCCCTTAATACTCAGGATAAGCATTAAAAGTACAACATAAGCAGCCAATGCAAAGGATGCCACTACACCAGGCACCAGATAAACAACAATCATAATCACACATACAATTGCCAGACCGATTGCACCGGCCTTTAAGCTCGTTGATACAGCTTCCTGACCCAGCTTTGCACCGACAATATTGTACTGTAACTGTGACAGTTCCAATGGCAAAGCACCGATCTTGATCGTATCTGCGAGCTGCTCTGCCTCCTCATAAGAAGATATCTTGTTAATTACAGCACTTCCGTCTGTAATCGCTGTCTGTACAGTAGGTGCACTTGCAATCTGACCGTCATAGATAATATAAATCGGCAGTCCAATGTTCGCTTCAGTAGCATCTGCAAACTTCTTCGTACCCTCATCCGTAAATGCAAGCTGAACAACATAGTCTTTTTGTCCGGTCTCAGACTCATCCACGCCAGCCTGTGCATTCTTGATATCAGCGCCTGTAAGCAATGGCGTATACTCCTCACCGGCTTCACGTTTCTGCTCACCCTCTGAATCCAAAAATTCCAACTGTCCCGGTGTACCTAAGTCTTCCAGTATATCATGTGCATCATACTTGGTTGTATCTACAGGAATCTCAACCGTAATTCTATCATTGCCTTCCTGATATACTTCACCCTCTGAACTGTATGAATCTACTCTGCGCTGCAGCTTATCTATGGTCGCATCAATCTCACCCTTCGTCGGATCAGGAGTTGTTATCTGATATGTAACAGATAACCCACCCTGCAAATCAAGACCCAATGGAATATTCTTCATCCTGCCTGTTTTTGCAGAATCGACGCCCATAATCGCCATATAAATACCGCCCGCCAGGAGCAGCAAAAAAATCAATATAGTGATTGCTGCATTTCTTTTTGCTTTCTTCATTCTTCTTCTCCTTCTTCTATTCTACGTCACTGTCATATGCTACGGATTCTCAGAATCCGCATCCGCAAGTGCCGCCTTTATCATAATCGCGCACTCCACACGTTTTTGTTGCAATTTACAGCCTATATCATATGCGTCGAGTATCGTACCATGGAACTGGTAAGAATTTGCCGCACATCCTCCGCTACAATAAAATCTTGCAAAACAATCCTTGCATTTATCCTTAGCATATACGTTGCACAGCTTAAATTCCTCTACAATATCCGTCCGCTTAATACCGTCATATATATTTCCGAGCAGGAAATCCGTATTTCCCACAAACTGATGGCACGGATATAAATCACCTGTCGGCGTCACCGCCAGATACTCCGTACCGGAGCCACATCCTGACAAACGCTTGTATACACAAGGCCCACCATTTAAATCAATCATGTAGTGGAAAAATGTGACCGGTTTTCCGGCCCTGTGGCGTTCGATAATATCCTTCGCCAGCTTATCATACTCAGCACAAATCTGCTCTATATCCTCTTCACGAATAGCAAATTCACACGCATCCGGCGAGACAACCGGCTCAATGGATATCTCCTTGAAACCAAGGTCTGCCATACACTTAAAATCTTCAGTAAAATCAAGATTCTGTCTGGTAAATGTCCCTCGAACGTAATAGCTTTTATCTCCTCTGTTTTCAACAAACTTCTGAAACTTCGGAACAATGATATCGTAGCTTCCCTTCCCGTTTCGTGTCGGACGCATCATATCATTTACTTCTTTACGCCCATCCAGGCTGAGCACTACATTCGATATCTCCCGATTACAGAAATCCATGACCTCGTCACTCAGCAGCATGCCGTTCGTAGTCAACGTAAAACGGAAATTTTTCCCCGCCTCTTTCTCCCTGCTTCTGCCATAAGCTACGATTTCCTTCACCACATCAAAATTCATCAAAGGCTCACCGCCGAAGAAATCCACTTCAAGATTTACCCGGTTACCCGAATTTTCTATCAAAAAGTCAAGTGCACGCTTACCTACCTCCAGGCTCATCAGCTCTCTTTTCTGTCCATGATACTCGCCCTCGTCAGCAAAACAATACTTGCAGGCAAGATTACAGTCATGGGCGATATGCAGGCAAAGTGCCTTAACCACCGTTTTTCTCTTTTTAAAATCAATTATGACATCCTTGTACACATCCTCCGTAAAAAGCTGCCCGTTATCAACAAGCTCACGGATATCGCCATATGCCTCCCGGATGTCCTCCACCGTATATTTATCACCATACTTTTCAGTCATCGCAGCCGTAATCGCATCTATATCGGAATCCTCATAGAGTGCAATCATATCGTAAACAAGCTCGTCCACCACATGAACCGAACCGCTGCATACATCAAGCACAATGTTATAACCGTTATTTTTGTACTGGTGTACCATACCATATACTCCTTAAAATAACGCAACGAAAGAGGACTATCTCAGGATGGTCCCCTTTTGCCGTTACGCAATATGTATTACTGATATTACTTATTCTCGCAGCTCTGATTGCCGACTGTGCATGAAGTCTTGCAAGCTGACTGACATGAAGTCTGGCATTCGCCACAGCCACCCTTTACAACTGTGCTCTTCAAAGTCTTCTCAGTCAAAGTCTTAATTCTCTTCATAATATGTGCCTCCTTATTATACGAACTATAAAAAGCTCCAATAGATATCTATAGCATACCACACTTTATCCATAATTAAAAGCATTTTTTAACTTATCATACCTCCCAGGGTACCGCCACCGATACACAAAAGCAGAGTTGAGAGTCCGTCCTGTGCAATCACACGGCCTCCCTTTGCCGTCATCAGGGACGCCGCAAATATGATAATCGCATAGCAAAGTCCTATCAGACATCCCCACAAAAATTTTCGTTGCTTCATATGCTTTCCCATGCTGAGCCCGCCAACCGCCGACGCAAAAATGTAGATAAATGTAATCGCAAATTCCACTGTTTTCTCATTTAACCCCAGCTTATACATGGCAAAGGCAAGGCCAAACAATGCAATTCCGGTTACAATATAGGCCAGAATAAGAGACTTCAGTCCACAGGCAAGTCCATACGACTTCGACATATCCGTTCCTCCATACACATAAAATAATATGCGCAAATGGCTTCCTCGAAACCATTGCATGCGCCTATTCATAATATATGTACGGTTTTACAAAAGTATGTCTATGCACGCGCAGTTTTTGTCTTTGTTTCCTCCGTGATTTCCCCTGCTTTTTTGAGTGCTGTTTTTGTGATAATCGGGCCTATCAGCTCATAAATCACAACACCGCAAAGTACGATCGTCTTGATTCTCGCTCCGTATTCCGGAAGAGATGCGGCAGCGGATGTGGCAAGACCGATTGCAACTCCCTCCTGTGGAACCAGGGTAAGCCCCAGCCACTTGCTGACAACCTTCGGTGCCTTCGACACCTTTGCCCCAAGCCATGCACCCAGTGCTTTACCAATGATACGACCTACAACATAAACAGTTCCGACAACACCTATGGATGTGATAATCGTTATGTCCAGCGATGCACCGGATATAATGAAAAATATCATATAAATCGGAGGGGTGATCCTGTCCATCGGCTCATATATTTTCTCCCTGTACCGGGATAAATTCACAAATACCATACTGAGCATCATACATGCCAGAAGTGAAGAAAATCCCAGTAAATCCGACACCCCGACGCACAGGCAGATCATCATAAGTGTAATCGCCAGACGATTGCCCCGCCCCGTATACATTTTTACAGCAAATACCATAATGATACCGAGCAATGCACCAAATGCAAGACCGCCCACAATCTCAATCAGCGGAGCCACAAGAAGCTTTCCAATCGGGGCATCCCCATGGGAGCTGATTACATTTGCCACCGCCATGGATATACCAAACGCCATCAAAGCCACTGCATCATCCAAAGCCACTACGGGAAGCAGCGTATTGGTAACCGGCCCTCTTGCCTTATACTGTTTTACAATCATAAGTGTGGATGCCGCCGCAGTCGCTGACGCAATTGCACCCATAGCAAGTGCAAAGGTAATATCATATCCCAGCAAAAGAAGCGTCGTGTCAACAACAGCCACTGCGCCAAGTCCCTCCAGAACACCAATGACTATCGGTGCTTTTCCCACTTTTTTCAAAAAACTGATTTTAAACTCTGCACCAATTGAAAATGCAATACATCCCAGTGCATATTCCGTCACCACGCCCATCTCATCAAGCAAATCCTGAGACAAAATTTTAAGGCAATGTGGTCCAAGCAGCAGTCCAATCAAAAGATAGCCTGTCACATTCGGAAGCTTTAGTTTTTTTACCACCTTGCCGGCCAAAAGCGCAGCAAGGAGCATTATCGCCATATATGTCAGTATATTCAGCTTCATCCTTATGCCCCCAAGCCCTCGACAAACGAAACAGGCACGCCAAACATGATTCCGGTATTCGGCTCATCCAGTCCGACAACCTCTCTGATAATCTTTCTGGATTTCTCCATTTCTTCGTCGTTCATCACAAAAAGCATTGTTTTTACTACATCATGCTCGTCATCATCCGCAAGTATTGCTTTCAACATTCCGAAAATCGGAAGGTCATCCATCTTCTCAATGACACTCGCCATACCAACTCCGTCCAGAATGGTGCCACCGTGCACACCGTTTTCAGCAAGCTCCTTACAAATCTCTGTTACCAGCTCTGCTTTTTTCAAAATTACAAACAATAGATTCATGTTTTACCTCCCTGGGTCAATATATCAAAATTCCGTCAATCATTACAGCAATTCCCGAATATGCGTTACATCATCATACACCTGTTTCACATAAGGTGCAATCTCATCATTCGGCTTGATCAAATCGATAACCATAACAGGATAGAGTCCCGCGGTTCCCGCCGACTTGATTCCGTTAATGGAATCCTCCACGGCGATTGCTTCCTCCGGCTGTACGCCAAGTTCTTCGCAGGCTTTCAAATAAATATCCGGCGCCGGTTTTCCATGTGCTATCATATCCCCAAAAATAAGCTTATCAAAATATTTGTATATGTCATGGTCAGTCAGATACCCTATTGCCCGTTCGCGCACTGTCGAGGTTGCAAGCCCGATCTTAATTCCGCGTTCATGCAAATACGCAAGCGTGTCCGTGACACCATACTTCAGTTCGACGCCATTTGCCACAATATATGCATCCAGCTTTTCCATCACTTTCTCGCGGTACTCCCAGTAATCTATGCCGCGCCCGACAATTTTCTCAAATGGTTCCTTGTTGCTGTATTTGTTACCTCCGGCAATTCTCTCACAGGCACGCACCATCACATCCTCAGGGATGCCACGGCTCGTCCCCTCCTCCAGTTGAAATCGTCTGTACAGTTTCTCCGTATCCGTAATGACACCATCCATATCAAATACAACAGCCTTAAACATTCCTGTCACCTCTCATCTACCCGGACACAGATTGCCGAGTAATTATCTGTCTTCGTCATATCCGCCCTGCTCTCCACCAGACTGCGCATTTCAGCAAGCCAGCTTTCTGCACTGTCCGTATTTCGGTAAAGCATCAGCATCTCCTCTTCTTCCACATACTCCCAAAAGCCATCTGTCATCATCACAAATGCATGCGGCTCTCCGCGTTCCAAAATACCGCTTAGTTCATATGACTTTTTGCTCCATTCTGCTCCCATCACACGAAGCAGCTTGTTTCTATCCTCATGATGGCGTATGTCAGACTCCTGTATCTCTCCCATATCACATAGCAGCTGTACCATACTGTGATCTCTGGTTCTCTCATAAGCATTTCCGTTTTGAAAGATATGATACAAACGGCTGTCGCCGATATATCCCCATTTCATTTGTGTATCCGTCACAACAAGCACGACAAGCGTTGTCTTCATGGCATTCACCATACCACGCTCCCGCTGCAAAGCAAGCAGTCCTTCCTGCGCTGTCTGAAATGCATCCTGCAAAAATGTCGGCGTATCACCATTCATCCGAAACATCTCAGCAACCGTCTCTGCCACATATGCCGATGCCACCTCTCCACATTCATGACCTCCAAGGCCGTCACAGAGAATAAAGCACTCCTGTGTTCCGAACACTGCATGCTGCACGTAATCCTCATTATTTTTCCTGCCACCCGGATTCGTAATCATTGCTACATCTATCATCCATGCGTCCTCCGTTAAACAATTTCCACCTTCTGCCACTTCATCTTATCACAGGCTTCGTCAAATGTACATAAGGAACTTCTGACACAAAGCAAAAAAGCAACCCCAACATAAGTTGAAAGTTGCTTTTTTACTATGTTTTATAATGATTACTTATTCTTTTTGCGTCGTAAGATAATAAATATGATGATTCCCGCCAAAATGATAATTCCGACAATAATGCATATCCACAATACGAGGTGAGATTCCTGTCCATATCTGAACTCTATTGTCTGTTCTGCCTCATTGCCCGCCTCATCCACAGCTTTCATGCAGAGTGTATAATCTCCCTCCGCAGTAACATCAATATGGGCAGTATTATTTGAAATTACCACAGTCTCTCCGTTCAATGTTACAGAGGTAAGCGTATCTTCCTCAAGCTGAAGCGACACATCTATCGAATATGCTTCCTGTTTTACTTCTCCATCCTCAACGCCTGTCACAATAAATACTGGTGCCTTGGTATCAAGTACAAAGGAAACTGATAATTCACTGTAATGCCCCAGCTCATCTTCTGCGGTGATAAGGAGTGTATAAGAACCATCTTCTACCGCAGATACGCCGTCATATTCACTACCGTTCAGATACATATGCACATCACATACAGTCAAGTCTGAAACAAGTTCATCCAGGTCAAAGCCAAAATCAAATGAGGTCAGTATAGCACCATCCAACTCCTCCAGACCTTCAATCTTTGGTGCCGTCTTATCCACAGTGAAATGTACTGTGCTGGAATGACTATTACCGGCTGCATCCTTTGAGGTTATCGTAATATCATAGATACCATCCTGGTCAAAGCTTTCTCCAATCACAGTCGGATTACCATGCTGGTTAAAGGACGAGAATGAAAGGTTCGTCACTTTTCCGTTTATATCCGTCTTTGTACCTTCGATGGATACAGTCTTTGAACTGTAGAAATCATCCGCTATCTCAGCCCGCAGTTCTACGGTCTGGTCTGTCACATCGAAGTTATTTACGCCCGACAGGGTGATAACCGGTGCCTCCCGGTCAATCGTAAATGTCTGCTCTTTTGATGCAGTGTGCCCTACCCGGTCAGATGCCTTGAATTCCATTCTATATACACCGGTCTCGGTCAATGTCTCAGAAATTACTGTCTCAAATGCAGTCGGTGTTACATTTACCGTCTTATACAGACTTTCCTCGCTACCATCTCCAGCCTTACGATAGATAGTGATAACACCACTGGCATCCTTCCAGAATGCCTCTTTCATCGAAAAGCTTACCGTCGTTGCATTCGACGAGCTTCCTCCCGCAACACCCGATATCGTAAGCTCAGGAGCCGCCTTATCAATTCTGAAGCTTATGCTTCTGGTCGTGCTTTGGTTATTTGCCATATCAATCGCATAGAAATTCATGGTATAATCCGCTTCTTCACCAAAGGTGAAGCTGCGTGCATCGGTTGCAAGGTACTGTGAAGTCGTTGTTGCCTGATCCGGTTTTGTCTGTATTACCTGATAGTGCAAATCTTTGGCATCTACCGTCATATCCGATACTGATACTCCAACCGTACTGTCAGCCAAACAGTTAACCACACCGGATGCCTCCGAATACGGCAATCCATTCAACACCAGAGAAATGTCCGGTCCGGATTTATCTATGACAAATTCTACCTGCCTTTCTATAGCCTGATTATCTGCTTTATCTGTCGCATTTATCTTTATAACGTGTCTGCCTTCCGCAGAGATCGTCGTCTGTCCGACAGCAGCATCCCATGACACATCAATCGGCACACCGTTATCTGTCACCTCAATGCTCTTGATATTATCATCATAACATGTAAATTTAACGCCAACATCCGAGCGATAATACATGTCTGTACCATCTGCCCTTGTCGCCTTACCGCCTGCCGTACCGGAGCTGATCGCCGCAGTGACAACAGGAGGTGTATTATCCAACTTGAATGTCAAGTTCTTTGCAATTGCCTCACTACCAGCCTTATCCTTTGCGGTAACCTGTACCGTATATGTACCATCAGGTGCATCTGTTCCAATCTGATAGGATAATACCTCTGACAAATCCGTCTGCTCTTTTGCAGATAAAGAAGTCTGTTGAACAGTTCCATCCGGATATGTAATCTTCATAACTGCTTCCTGAATCGTCAGGTTATCCGTTATATTCGCAGATACTGTCGGATATCCGGAAATCGGTGTCGAAGCATTGTAACGTGTTACATTAATATCACCTATCACCGGTGGATGTGCATCTATTTTGATAAAAGCTTCTGTTCCGTTATTTACATTTCCTGCCTTATCCGTTGCAGTAAATACAACTCTTGTACCTGCCGTTGTAGCCGATTCAGGTATCACCAAAGAACTTGTATATGTAGGACTTGTTCCATCAACACCAGCAATCGACTGAGGACTCACATTACCTGAAGAGGCATTATCAATCGTATAAGTGGCGTTTGCCAGGTTCGACTCTGCATTTGAATCCGTACCACTCACAATCTTATAATCAAGCGTATAACTTGACTGCCAAACCATACCTGCAAGGGATGAAAGTGCATCCTCCGATGCAGTTGTAATTACAGGTTTGCTAACATCATAAAGAATATTTCTTAGCTGTTTTTCTGCATCGTAGCTTGAATTTTCAGTTGTTACAACAATGTTACCACTGGCAATCAGGCTATTTATATCTGTACTTGCCGGTATCTGATATGTGCATTTGGCTGTATACAGCTTTGATTTTGAATCCATTGTAGTTGCTATATTACTGGGAGCCGCTGTAAATAATGTCGATGCTTCATTTACCGTTGCCTCCAGCTTAACAGAAGCAATCTTTGCTCCAGAAGTAACAGTTACAGTTAATGTAAGTATTTCATTTGTTGCAAATGGCTCTGTTGCATTTAAATCAACTGTGGTATCATCTGCTTTGGATAATACCGGAGTTATCGTTGTCTTTCCAGCCTGTTTGATCACTCTTGGCAGATATTTTGTATCTGCAAGACTTTCATTTCCTGCCTTATCAGTAGCCCTCACGCTGACTAGTGATGCTGTGGCAACGTCATCTGCTAAATCACCATTTACTATTTTATGTTCATATCCACCAGTTGTAGCACTAAAATCATAGGACAAACCCAAACACGAAATCGGCGTGTCAGCCAGACCGCTCCCTCCGGTATCGGATGCCACAACGAAGTATCTGTACTGTGTTGTTTCCAGTGGGCTGATATAATAATACGCACTCGCACCAGTTTCATATATATTGCTTACATCAACATTCGTCCATGTATTTCCATCTGTACTCTGCTGTAACACCGCACTATCGATTGTAGGTGCATCAACATCATAGATTACGGTTCCGTAATCTACTGTAGTATTTGAAGCATCATCTGGATTTTTATATTCCAACATAATGTTTTCAAATTTCTGTGATGTGGTGCCAAGGGATTGTTCAATAGTCGTCTGGTAATAAAGGCGACTGTAAGGAGCTATTCCCGTCATAAAAGCATTCGTGTTACAGGAAACTTTATACTCATAATCGTCATCCACTGTACCACTTGAAGTTACATCAGTTGTTGTCTGGTCAGATTTCATGTCTATCTGAATTGACGGAGTTCCATTTAAATCATACCATTCTTTATTAATATATGTCGTACTTCCATTAGTCGGTAAAGTTTTCTCTGCACTTCCAGTGTTTGAACCCACTATCTTTGCGGAAGTTACCTCAAAGCATGCCGATACCTTAGCAAACTTTATTTCATTCTCACCAATTTTATATGTACTGCTTCCGGTGTTGCCAGCTGTATCTTCTGCTGTAATAGTAATTTTAGCATCAGCTGAAACAGCTGCAGCAGGTGTAATCTCATATACATAATCCGTAGCTGTACCATTAACTGTGGCTGAAATTTGTGTTGCATCTTCACTACCTAATTTTACTGTCGGAGTGATACCTGTTTCAGATATTGTAAAGGTGATTCGCAAGCTCTCTGCTGAAGCCAGCGTAAATACCTTGCTACTATCAACATCATCTGTAGTTATAGGTGTCCATTGATCCGTTGTTTTATGCTGCACAACCAGATTACTGATAGCCGGTGCTGTAATATCCAGCTTTACAGGCGTTGCCGTAACTTCATATGCTATAAGCTTCGATGTTCCTGTTGCATCCGGGGCAAAATAACCTACGCAACCATAATAGGTTCCGTCACTAAGATTAGTTACCGAACTGCTTAAGGATGGATTCGTAGTCGACCATGCAGCTGCCGCAACAGTTGCCGCATCTGGTGTAGTATCCCCCAAAATATATGCATATTGAATACTTCCCGCAACATCTACAGTACCCAAATCAGTTGCCGGAAATGTCGCTGCTTTATATGTAGTACCAGCAACCACTGATTCCGTTGTATCATCAGATTTCGTACCAGTCCATGTTGGAGCAGTTAAAGTATTTTTTGTAAATTTATATACACCGATTAAGGTATATCCCATTTTACC
>CAMAMD010000002.1 GCA_945836785.1 uncultured Clostridium sp. | reverse complement strand
GTATTGTAAGAGCTTTTCATATATTTGAATCCTCTCTCCCCTCAAGGAAGCGATGGCAGAATCCCCTCCCCGGGTTTGTTCCATCGCTTCCTTATTTTTTCGACATATCATGGCAAATCATACCGTGCTCTTTTCTTATGTTTACCTTAACATTAACTTTTCATTTATTCCATATTTTGTTATAATGTACGCGAACCGTAATGCATCGTAATAAAATTACGGTTTAACCAAAGTATATTATGGAAACAACGATTCGGAGGCTCAACATGATAAATGAGATGTACAAGGAAATGACAGGGAAAGGTTCTGTCATAAGAGAATTTTTTACATATGCCAACAAGAAAGCGGCAGAAATCGGTGCAGAAAATATATTTAATTTTTCCATAGGAAATCCGTCTGTCCCGGTTCCGCAGGAATTTACCGATTATATGATGGAACTCCTCACAACCAAAAATCCGGTTGCGCTTCATGGCTACAGTCCGTCACTCGGTATTGATTCCACCAGACAGGCAATCGCAGATTCCCTGAACAGAAGATTTAACATGAACTATACGATTGATCATATATTTATGACAACCGGTGCAGCAGGTGCAATCGCACATGCAGTGAGATGTGTGGTAAAGGACGGCGATGAAGTCATCACCTTCGCTCCTTATTTTCCGGAATATGTTCCATATATTGAGGGGACAGGAGCAAAACTCACTATCGTACCGGCGGATATCGAGACCTTCCAGATTAACTTCGAGGCATTTGAGGCCGCCCTTAATCCTAATGTACAGGCTGTTTTAATTAACTCGCCAAACAATCCTTCCGGTATTGTTTATTCGACCGCTACCATTCAGAAACTTTCTGATATTCTGCGTGCAAAGCAGGAAGAATATGGGCATGACATCTATCTGATTTCAGATGAACCTTACCGTGAAATCGTGTTTGCGGGAACGGATGCACCTTTTGTATCTGCATTTTATGAGAACACGATCTGCTGTTATTCTTTCAGCAAATCTCTCTCCCTGCCGGGCGAAAGAATCGGCTATGTAGCTGTCAATCCGGCATGCAAAGATGCCAAACTGATTGTGCTGATGTGTGGCCAGATTTCCCGTTTTACCGGACATAACTGTCCACCATCCATCATTCAGCTCGGCGTAGAGCGGGTACTTGATACAACCAGTGATTTATCCGTATATGAGACAAATAAAAATATTTTGTACAGAGAGCTTACCAGAATCGGCTACCACGTTGTAGAACCGGGCGGAACATTCTACATGTTCCCTCGTTCCCTTTCACCTGATGCAAACGAATTTTGCTGGCGTGCAGCCAAAGAACTCAACTTAATCATTGTACCGGGTGACAGCTTCAACTGTCCTGGGCACTTCCGCATTTCCTACTGCGTTACAACGGATATGGTCGAGCGTTCCATCCCGCTATTTGAGAACCTTTACAAAATGTATAATTAATATAATTTTGTTGTTTTTTAAGAATATCTTATGTATAATGAAATTTAGTGCTTTTATATGGGAGGAACAGTCATCATGACAGATACACAGCATGCCGGAAAAAGGCCGAAAAAATATACCGGCATATTATTACATCCAACTTCATTTCCCGGTCCTTACGGTATCGGTGATTTAGGTAGCAATGCATACAAATTCATAGACTTTCTTGTTCGTTCAGGGCTAAACACCTGGCAGGTGCTTCCACTTGGGCATACCGGATTCGGAGATTCTCCGTATCAGCCTTTCTCCGCATTTGCAGGTCAGCCCCTCATTATCAGTATCGAACACCTGAAAGAACTGAAGCTTCTCGATGACTCGGATTTTGTTGATATGCCGACATGGAATCCAGAGCAGGTAAGTTACGGAGATTTAATTGAATTTAAGACCGGGCTTCTTCAGAAGGCTTATGAGCGTTTCATAGACGAATCCATTCAGGACAACATGTCAAGTGATGCTGAGCTGATGGAACGATACAACAGCTTTTGTGAAAAATCCCCTTGGCTTGACGATTATGCACTGTTTATGGCAGGCAAGGATTATCACGAGGGTGCGCCTTGGTACATGTGGGAGGATGATCTGAAGAATCCGACCAAAAAGCAGAAGGCGGCATGGAAAAAGAAACTTGAAAAGGAAATGGGCTATTATAAGTTTATTCAATTCCTGTTTTATACGGAATGGACCGAGCTCAAAGCATATGCCAACAGCAAGGGTGTGTCCATAATCGGCGATATTCCAATTTTTATGGCATGGGACAGCGTCGATGTCTGGGCCAATCAGGAGCTTTTCCTTTTGGATTCCGACGGATACCCAACCGTGGTTGCCGGTGTACCACCTGACTATTTCTCAGCGACCGGTCAGTTGTGGGGCAACCCGCTTTATAATTGGAAAAAACACACAGAGACCGGCTATGAATGGTGGTTAAACCGCATCAAATATCAGCTTATGCTGTCCGACTTTTTGAGAATTGACCACTTCCGTGGTTTCGACAAATTCTGGGCAATCCCTTATGGGGAAGAAACAGCTATTAATGGTGAATGGCTGCCTGCACCCGGTATCAATTTCTTCACCCAGCTTGAAGCAACACTTGGTTACCATCTTCCTATCATTGCAGAAGACCTGGGGGAGATTGATGATTCCGTCATTGAGCTGCGTGATAAATTCGGACTGCCTGGCATGAAGGTTTTACAATTTGCATTTGAAAATCCGGAAGAAAATGATTTCCTTCCGCATAATTTCACAAGGAACTGTGTATGTTATACCGGTACGCACGATAACGATACGACTCTCGGCTGGTACAAACATGCATACGAAGCATCCAAGGACAAATTAAGGCGATACTTCTCAACAGACGGTTATGATATCTGTTGGATTTTAATCAGAGCCTGCTTCGCTTCCGTTGCCAACATGGCAATTGTCCCTATGCAGGATGTGCTCTGTCTTGATTCCTGGGCACGTTTCAACACGCCTGGTGTTGCAGAGGGCAACTGGGCATGGCGTTACAAGGAGGATGCTCTGACACCCGCTTTGGAAGCCCGCCTGTTTGAGAACTGTAAAATGTTTGGAAGATAAACAGCATGCCTGTTTCGTGTAGCAAATAAAATATTATGAAATCGGGAGGTTGACAGATATGAAAACAATTGGTGTGGGAATCGTTCTGATGATAGCATTATTTTTCAGTCTTCCATATCACTTATACCTGAAAAATTTGTGGGAAAAAAATCCTGAAAAGTCCTGGAAAAAAAGCCGCAAGTATGTATCCGGCTTTTTCCGGCTTGAGCTAAAACTGTCCGGCTGCAAAGTAACGGTACGCGGCAAAGAAAATATTCCGACCGATACCCCCGCTTTGTTTGTCGGAAATCACAGAAGCTATTTTGATATATTAATCTATCATGAATCCATCGGCACTCCAGTTGGATTTATAGCAAAAAAAGAGATGCGGAAGGTTCCGCTTCTCCCGCTTTACATGGATGATATCGGCTGTCTGTTCCTTGACAGAAACGATATCAAACAAGGCATGGAGATTATCAAGCAAGGTGCCGAGTTCATGAAAATGGGGCACTCCATGATTTTGTTCCCGGAAGGGACGCGGAACCAGACAGATACACTGCTCCCGTTCAAAGAAGGCGGATACAAAATGGCAGAGAAATCAAAATGTCCAATTGTTCCTGTGGCGGTCAGCGGATCAGATCTGTTGCTTGAATCCGCTCCGAAAAGGCGAATCAAAGGTCACGAAGTCATTATTGAATTCGGCAAGCCTTTCTATCCTGCAGATATGCCACCAAAGGAAAGGAAAGCCAAATATGCCGAGCTCCCTGATATTATTCAGGGAATGAAAGATACACATCAACTAACATAACACGGAGGTAAACAAATGCACTGGTGGGTAATTTTAATTATAGTCATAGTTGTAGCAATCGTCTTATTATTTGTATTATATAAATTTGGAGATAAGCTGCAAAAGAAACAGATGGCACAGAAAGAGCAGATGGCAGAGGCTGCCCAGCCGGTTACCATGCTTATCATCGATAAAAAAATCTTACCGATGAAGGAAGCCGGGCTTCCTAAAATGGTTCTGGAACAGACACCGAAGCGCTATCAGAAAGCAAAACTCCCGATTGTAAAAGCAAAGATAGGTCCGCAAATCATGAATCTGATTTGTGACGACGCAATATATGAGGATGTCCCGACCAAAGGTGAAGTAAAAGCCATGGTAAGCGGCATCTACATACTGAGTGTCAAGAGCGTCCGTAAAAAGAACGCTGTTGTCGAGGAGGAAACCGACAAAAAGAAAAAGAAGAAAGGTTTCCGTAATAAAATGCGTGCCCGTCAGGCTGAATATCAGAAGCAGTTAAATGATGAAATTATGACAAAGGCACAAAATAAAGCAAAAGGTCTTGATAAGGTAAAGACCAAAGAAGAAATCAAACGTGAGAAAGAAAGAGCGAAGAAGATTAAAGATGGAATCAAATAAAACCTATCATATAAAAGATATTATATTTGTATTTCTACCGGTTTTTCTTGCTGCCATACTGCAATATGCGGCTGTTATAGGGGATATATTGGTGTTGTTTTTGCGTAATCTTATATCCGATACACGCACAGTCAGATCCCGTTCCATAGGAACAATCATGACCCAGGACTTCAACCAGCCGATGAACACCGCATATGTGTCACTGGCACAATATACCCTGTTTATCCTGTGTTTTGGCATATGGTACTATCGTTCTTTTATCAAAAAAACAAATAAGGATGAGGTGTCTCTGTTATCAGAGATTACCGCATCCTTTCATAATTTGTTTACCACGATTGCACCCCTGTTTCTTGTCATCTGCGGATATACAGGACAGCTTTTTGTAGATGCTATACTTGCACTGTGCCGTCCAATATTTCCAAATGCTTTTGCTGCTTACGACAAATTACTCGGAAATGTCACCGGTGCGTCAACATCTGTCATTATGATGCTGGCCGTCATACTTTTGGCACCAATCGGCGAAGAATTGCTGTTCCGTGGTCTGATTCTGAAATATGCGAATCGTTGTATGCCTGCATTTGTCTCCACCCTGTTACAGGCACTTTTATTCGGTCTGTATCACGGCAATGTCATTCAGGGTATTTACGCATTTACACTCGGAATCGTTCTGGGATTACTGGCACATCGATATAACAGCATTTTACCCGGAATACTGCTCCATGTTGTCATCAACCTCAGCATTCTATTTATACCAAAGGGTTTATTTTCAGATACAACCAGTTGTATCATAACCACAATCATTACCTTTGCTGTTTTCATGCTGTCGCTTATATGGGTTTTGCGCAAAAAAAAGTCCGAGACCCGAACGACCGATATCTGATTCAAGGCACATTCGGATTTCAGACATTATGATAAATATAAACTTTCTCATCCGGATCTTCCGCATAAGACGAAAGTTTCATAATCTCTTTTGGCACGAGAGGATATTCTCTGACAGTCCGCATCATATCATAGGTACAGTAATACATAATGATCGTGATATGACGCGGATTTTTTTCTACTGATGCAAAAATATGGTCCAATACCGTATGTAAAACATCACTTGAAAATGGATTGAAAAAATAAAAAAAATTATCCTCAGGCTCTACCACATACTCCTCTGCTTTCATATACAACAGGGAAAATTTACGTCGTTGGCCCTGAAACCGGGCATGATAATCCTCAGCATTATCCAACAGCCGTTTATATAACGCATGGTTATACTCCACACCCGTCACACCACACATGAACCGATGATTGCAATAAAACAGCACCCGACCCATACCGCATCCAAAATCCACCAGCGTATCTGTGGGTTTCAATGGCACCTTGTCAAATATGCGTATCAGCCCCTCGTACTCAGAGGTATCATAAACTGCATAACCGCCCTCTTCCCACTTGTTATCCGAAGCATCTTCCTTCCGCGTATTAATACCAAGAAATTTCTCAAATTCCTCTTCCCTGTTCACAGTTGTACCTCCATATAAATACAGACTATGCAACACCGGTGATACGAATCTTCATCCGCATAGCAAGCGGTTCCTGCCCAGCCATAATCAATTTGTAACCCGTCTCCGCCCGAATCTCAAAATCATCCGGCAGACCGGCTCCGTTCCATTCTCCATCCTGCAAATTGCTGTCTGCCTCGGAAACAACATCTCCCTTTCTCCCGACACGAAATTTATAATTTTCTGTCTCCAATGTGACAGGCAATACACCATATGGTGTTTTGTAGGTTGTATGATGAACCATGGCATTCCCATATATAAAATCTGTATCAAGCTCTCCCGTTCTCAGAATCCTTAATTCTCTGTCGGACATCAGCATGGTAGATTTGGTCATTTTACCTTCTCCTGACAAATCCTCCACATAAACCAGCCGATAATCAAATTGCCGTACTTCCATTACCGCAAACACATTCGTTACGGACACCTCTCCATAGGCGTCCGTACTTTCAAATTCAATATTTACCTTCATTATGGTCTCTCCACAGCCATCTCAATCAATGTATCCACCAATTTTGCGATATCGTATCCCTTTGCCCCCCACAGCATCGGATACATGCTGATTGATGTAAATCCCGGCAGTGTATTAATTTCATTAAACACCACACTGTTCGTATCCTTTTCTAAGAAAAAGTCCACACGTGACAAGCCGAAACCATCTATCGCATTGAATATTTTGACTGCATCCTCCCGTATCTCTGTTTCCTTTCCCTCCGGCATATCAGGCCCGATTACCGTTTTAGATTCTGCATTGTTATATTTTGCATCATAATCATAAAATTCTGCCGCTGCAAGGATTTCTCCGACACCGGATGCCTGCGTTTTATCACCATAGCCGATAACCGCACACTCTATCTCACGTCCCACAATGGTCTCCTCCACCAGTATCTTGTAATCATGCTTTGCAGCTTCATATAAACCTGCTATCAGCATGTCACGGTTTTCTGCCTTAGATACACCCTTTGACGAACCCGCCTTGGATGGCTTCACAAATACAGGATACTGTAAAGTCTGCTCCACACGGCTTACTACCCGATCCATATCGGCAAGCTGCTCTTTCAGCACAGGGACATACTGTGCCTGTCTGATTCCCAACGTATCAACAATTAACTTTGTATAAAATTTATCCATCGCCGCTGCCGAGGCAAGCACGCCGCAGCCAACATAAGGAATACCGGACATTTCAAAAAGTCCCTGTATCGTTCCGTCCTCCCCGTACATACCATGCAACACCGGAAATATGACATCAAGCTTTATATTTGAAATCCCATTATATGTATTCTCAGCAGTAGCCTCTGTCAGCACAAGCTCACCCTTTGTATCCGGTAATATAGAGGCTGCCACCTGACTCTGTCTCCAGCTTCCATCCTCAATCGATGCTATATCCGGTGCCTGCAGCCAATGCCCCTCCTTGGTAATTCCTATCAGGTAAACATTATACTTCTCCGTATTGACAGCCTTTGCAATCGTAACGACTGATACACATGACACCTCGTGTTCCGAAGAACGACCTCCGAATATTACTGCGAGATTCTTTTTTGACATTCTATAATCCTCACTTTCTGTTCATTCGTTTATTATTATATGCTTAGGAGTGCCGCCATGTACACGGCACTCATCAATTGTTCCTATTATAGCATAAAAAAGATATTATAACATCCTTTATTCAAACATCTCTTCTATCCAATCCAAAAATTTAAATCTTATATCCACAGTGTTATCCCCTGTATCGCAATCTACAAAAAGTTTCCTGTAATCTTCCTCCGACAGCACTTCCTCCAATACTTCCTCGTCTTCGTGAGATACCACCGCACCGGAATCCAACGTGTAACACATCATCGGATACAGGATACACCAGAAATTTTCTCCCTCCGCCGCTCCGATGTCAACTCTTAAAGCCTGATAGTTTCCGGCAGGAAGCACCATCTCACCGTACTGCCTGATAGGGAAATAATCATTTGATATATATACCTCTACAGGATAATCATATCCGGCATCCCGCAAAACACCTGTGGCTATATCCTCTATTTCATCCATATGTTCCGTGACATACGCAAGTACTTCATCACGGGTATAATCCCCATCCAATTCCGTTCCGATTTTTTTCAGTACAGCATCCCTGACCGCATATTTCAACTCCAAGTCCTCCTCAGAATTGCTGTTTGCCCTGACGTGAAACCGCAAGATAATATCCTCCAGATCATCACATGCGGGTGGATTTATATCCACATCCCGCCCCGGCAGACACGGATCAGGTGTAATTTCTACTTCCATATCATCTTCCGCCACCGCATCTCCCAAGTCATAATAAGCTGTTGCATTATTATCCATGCTCATAACACTGATATAAGGAGAACCTGCTATCTGCTCAGATATTGTCTCCTCTCCCCGGTTATACACCTTAACAAAAAATGTGACATACGACAGAGCAAGACCACATACAATCCCCAGAAATCCGCCCACTAAGGTACCACGAATAATTTTTTTTGCCATGAAAAGCCTCCTTCCGCATGCACCAAAACTATCCTGCGCATACTCTGTCAGAATTCTTCCCCGGCATAAGCCTCCTTAATCAAATCCCGCAGAATTATTTCGCGCTCCCCCTCACGGTTTACCAGCCGTACAGGAACCGACTTCGCCATCATCGGCATAGCGCTTATCTCACGGGCCACAGTATAGGCACAAATATTTTCCTCTCCTGAATATACAATCATCTCACTGAGATGCCCCACGTCAAGCTGCCTGTCATTTTCATCATAATAATGATACATGGCAGCCTCAAGGCTTTCCGCTGTGCATGAATATTCTGTCGTATTTAATGCTTTTTTCGAATCTCCGTTATATTCTGTGAGATCAGCAATTACAAAGGAAAATGTATATCCTGTCTCTTCCTCTCTGTCTGAGACAGTCAATGTAATTGCATAGTCCCTGTCCTCCAGTGAGGCGCTCTCATATTTTTTTCCACATCCTGTCATCATATACGCAGCCAAGCAAAAAAGGACGACTGCCAACATCTTTTTATACAACATCCTTGTATTACTCATTTCGTTACCTCTCCTGCTCAAACCTTTTCTTACCCACATCATCTCTGCGGCGCTGTACCATATAACGCACCAGGGCTACAATGAGCGGAACCAGAACACCGATTCCGACATCAATCCACACCATATACCAAGCCATCCAACGGGATACAACATCCGAGCTCCACCCCCACATAGCAAGCAGCAATACAGCAATCAGAGCAAGCACAATCAGACTTTGTTTACCCATACGCTCTGTATCATGGCTGTTTTTTTTGCGGCGTTTTTGCAAATCAGGCTCATGATGGGAAATGAGCAAGCAGGCAAATTCTCTGGCATAAAACAAGTAGCCACTTATAACCGCAAATACACCAATTACCCAAAATGCTAAAACAGGATAGTCCAGCCGTTCCACCAGACCACCCGGAAATGCGGATGCTTCCATCACATTTAATGCCGCTGTGCTGTCCGATCTCGTCCATCCAACACCGAGAATCCCTATAATAAATGTGTAGGCAAGTGTAATTGCAATTACAATCCATACCAGCATTTTAAGCCCGTTTTTCCAATTATTCTGTTTCTGCCTCGGAAGTGTAAATATCATCAGCTCCATACCGGACAATACAAGAAATACCAGATATGCCCCCTGAAGAATCCTGCCAAAGCTCCCTGTCCCGGACAAGTCTGCTCCTCCCCACAATTCCTCCGGCAGGCTTCTCCATTCCACATTGCTGATTGCGAAAACCGCCACCAGAATAAGCGGCACAAGCATCCACCAAAACAGCATTTCCAGTAATCTTCCCCGTCTTTCTATATCCCGCAGAGCACCATAACCGCAGATAAACGCAAACGGTACCGCAATCAGCCACATATTCATACTTCTCAACATGTACGCATGTATAACTGTCGCAAAAAACAATAAAATAACCGCACTGCGCAACACATAACGCATTGCATATACAAAATCAATCAACCTGGCAGGCCAGCCAAGGTTATTGTTGATTGCCTCCGCAAGTCCCTCCGGGAACCATTTGGAAAACCCGTACACCAGTAATCCATACAGGCAGGTAAGAATCATGCCCAGACCAAATGCCCAGATATGCTCTGTTCCGGCTACACGCGTTGTAATATAGGGAACAACGACAATACCGATTGTTATATTCTCCAAAAGACCAATTCGAAATGCCTGCCGTTCGGATATAATTCCGTTTTCAAGGTACATCTAATCATCCCCCTTCTTTTCCTTAAGCCGGATTCGATTTTTTCCCCTGGCCCAGATCGGGCGCTTTACCATGGCTTTAATCGGCGACCGCAAAACAAAGTCCTGTTTCCCCTGCATACCGTTCACACTGCCGGAAACCACCGGCATCATATATGGAACTCCAAAACTTTTTAGCTCGGAAAGATGCACCGCCACAATCAAAAGCCCGAGCAAAAAGCCGTACAAGCCATAGACAGCCGAAGTCAAAATAATAAAGAATTTCAATAATCGAAACACAGATGCAAACTCCTCGTTGGGAATCGCAAAAGACGCAATTGCCGTAAGTGCAACCACAATTACAACGATGGTGCTGACAATCCCTGCATCAACGGCAGCCTGACCGACGATAAGTCCTCCGACTACACCGATTGTATTTCCGAGCGGGCCCGGCAGACGAATTCCCGCCTCCCGCAGAAGTTCAAATAAAAACTCCATGATAAGCACCTCCGCCACAATCGGAAATGTCACCAGAGAGCGTGCCGACGCAATGGCATATAACAGTCTGGTCGGCAGCATTTCACTGTGATATACCGTCACAGCTATATAAAATCCCGGAAACGCAATTGCAAGAAAAGCAGCTATATATCTGAGCACTCTCGCAAATGTACCCACTGCCCATCGATTATAATAATCATCGGATGCCTGCAGCAGCATGTTAAAATTAGACGGAGCCAGTATAACCTCGGGCGAATTATCAAACACCACCGCTACCCTGCCCTCCACGATACCGGCAGCAACCTTGTCCGGTCTGGTCGTAGACTGAAATGTAGGGAACGGAGAATACCATTTTTCCTCCATCAAATGCTCTGCCATCCCACTGTCAAAAATGGCATCTATATCATATTTTTCCAGTCGGTCTCTGATGTTTTGCACCAGCTCCGGTTTTGCCACATCCTCCAAGTACATGAGCGCATAGTCGGTTCTGGAACGCTGTCCGATACTGCCCTGTTCACATTTGAGCTTTGCATCCCTGATACGCCTCCTGATCAGTGCCGTGCACTGCCGAAACCCCTCATTAAAGCTATCCCGTGGGCCACGCATGCCTGCCTCGGTGTCATTTTCGCTGATACTCCGAAGCGGAAGTTTTTTGGTGGAGAGCACAAGTGCCTCATTATAACCGTCCACAAATATCGCTGTGTCACCCTTCAGCACAGAAGCCACCGCCTGATCAAATGACGGTTCTCTTACGATATCCACAGTCTGGGCCTCCCTGTACAAAATAGATTCCCACACATTTTGTCCCAGCCCCGTTTCTCTTGCACCACGCCACTCATAGGTAAGCGGCTTGATAATAGTTTCCTCCACCATACCATTATCTGTCAGACCATCTATATATATAATATAAATCCTGACCGGTTTCGGCACACGCTCCAACACAAAGGATTTCTGTACCACGTCCCCGCAATTCTCAAACAACCGCCTGAGCACTTCTACATTTTCTGACAGAATTGTGCTGATTGGCACTGCCAGCTTATTATCCGCATCATACAGTTCTTCAATATTTCCCATCATAAACCTCACATACATTATGGATAAAATATGACAAAGGCCACATTTTGCATCATAATTTTCTCCATATATTGTGTGTAAAATTTAACAACTTATACAAAGAGGGAATAATAAAAAGGACTTTCCTATTAAAAATGGTATGTATATTGCGGAAAACACACTTTCGCTCCGTTGCTCACGTAACGGTACTAAGCTCGACATCAAAGAATCCGACCTTGCAATTTACACTTTGTGCATTGCAAGGTCGGATTCTTTTCTATCTCGCTAAGTGCCGACGTTCGCAAAGGGTTTTCCTGCAATATACATACCATTTTTTAATAAGAAAGTCCCTTTTATTAATTTTTAATCTGGATTTGTCACATTTCGTATAACAATCTGTTCCTGATTATAAATGTGCTCCTCCATGATTCGCTGTGCCGTCTCTGCGTCCCCCTTCAGGATAGCCATGGTTATCTGGTCATGCTCCTTAATCAGAATATCGTGATAGGAAAAATCCTTTACATATTCTACACGGTAGCGGTATACCTGCTCCCGCAGATTCTGTGCGATATTAATCAGCTTCTGGTTCTTGGATGCCTTGTAAATCGTATTATGAAATGCCTCGTCACCCTCTACGATGGCCGGAACCAGTTTTGAGTTGATTGCTTCACGGAATGCAATACAGGTCTGTTTTAACTCCTCCTTGCCGCTCTCATCTATACGCTCACAGGCAAGCTTCACTGAAAGTGCCTCTATCGCCATCCTGACCTCCAGTGCATCCTTTAAATCCTTCACCGTGATGTTAGCCACTTCCGCACCTTTCCTTGGTATCATGACAACCAGGCCCTCCAACTCAAGCATCCGAATCGCTTCACGCACAGGTGTACGGCTTACTCCGAGCTTATTGGCCAAAGCGACCTCCATCAGCCTCTCTCCCGGCTGAAATTCTCCCTGCACGATAGCATGCCGCAAAGTATTAAAAACCACCTCGCGCAAAGGAAGATATTCATCTATTTGAAAATCCAGTTTCATGCTTTTATCTCCTCACTTTCCGGTCTTGTCACATAAACCTCCTGCGACATCCCCTGCTGTCTGATATAATTCCCTGCCTGTTCCGCGGATTCTTCATCCGTAAATATACCGAACACGGTGGGGCCACTGCCACTCATGATAGCATTTTTTGCCCCCTGTTCTTTCATCATATCTTTCAATCTTTCAATCTCCGGATACAGCTTAACTGTAACGGTCTCTAACACATTTTCCATACACGCAGACACCTGCCCTATATCTCCTGCCTTCAAGGCAGTAAGCATGCCGTCCACATCAGGATGCCGTTTCAGCTCATCCAACCGCAAATTGTTATATACCATCCCGGTGCTGACACGAATCGGCGGCTTTGCTACCAACACAAAACAATCCGGCAACGGTGCAACCGGAGTCAGAAGTTCACCGATACCCTCTGATAAGGCAGTCTGACCCAAAACACAATATGGTACATCCGCACCGAGTTTTACCCCCAACTCCATCAAGGTCTGTACATCTGCACCCAAACCAAACATTTCATTTACAGCATGCAAAGCTGCAGCACAATCCGTACTGCCTCCTGCCATACCTGCCTCCACCGGGATATGTTTCTCAATGTGTATCTCAATACCTGTATTGATTCCGTATGTATCAAACATCAAATCAACTGCTTTGTAAACAAGGTTCCGGCTGTCAGTCGGAATATCAGAACGGTTACTGGTAATCATGATTCTTCTCTCAGCCACAGCATCCGATACACGAAAGGTAAGCACATCATGCAAATTCAGATTCTGCATCACCATACGTACATCATGGTATCCGTCCGGCCGTTTCCGCAGCACATCCAACACCAGATTTACTTTTGCATATGCTTTTCTCGTCAACGCTTTCATTCTCATTTTCTCCTTGCAAGAGATTATGTATACAATATACATTGTATAATTTTATTATTTATTATTCAAGGGTTAATTATATGTTTTCACACACCGATATATAATACGAAAGAATCTCTTGATTCTTACCATAAACCAAGGAGGGTTATAAAATGGAATTAAACGGAATTAATTCAAACATGTATACCGCTGCTCCATATACTTCAGTTACAACACAGAATACGCCGGCATCAAACGATACCGCATCTGCCACAGCGGAAGAAGCAGCCGTATATGAAAAATCTGATTCAACCGTTTCAGAGGCAACCTACAAAGCCTCCAGCTCAAAGGTGGATCAGACAACAATTGACAAGCTGAAAGCTGATGCCGAAGCTCGCTACTCACAGCTTGCTTCTCTGGTAGAGAAGCTCATGACAAAGCAGAGCAATACATATCAGTATGCAACTTTAAGTGATTTGATGAAAGGTGTTCAGTCTGGTGAAGTTCCGGTGGATGCAGAGACTGTCGCCCAGGCAAAAAAAGATGTTGCCGAAGATGGATATTGGGGTGTTGAGCAGACTGCTGACAGAATTGTCTCCTTTGCCAAAGCGTTAACCGGTGGTGACACCAGCAAGATTGAGGAAATGCGTGCAGCAATCGAAAAAGGGTTTAAAGCCGCTACCAAGACATGGGGCGACGAATTACCTGAAATCTCATCCAAAACCTATGACAGAGTCAATGAACTTCTGGACGAGTGGTCAAAGGAAGCAACCAGCTAATCCGACCATTTCCATATATTGAAAGCATAATCACTCATAATACAATTGAGGGGCTACAGTTCCAATCAGAAACCGTAACCCCTCAATATTTTATTTCTGTTTTCTTTTTATACTGATAACCTAACTTATCATTGCTCCTGCCGGCATATCCTTCTCTGCTGTGAGCAGTGCCAGATTTCCGTCAAAGTCCTCTGCACAAAGCAACATACCCTCTGACATAACACCTGCCAGCTTGGTCGGTTTCAGGTTTGTGATTACAACAACCTTCTTTCCTACCATTTCCTCCGGGCTGTAATAGTTCTTAATACCGGACACAATCTGCAAGGTTCTTCCCTGAATCTTTACCTGGGAGCAAAGCAGTTTTTTGGACTTTGCAACCTCCTCACAGGCAATAATCTCGCCCATCTGGAGCTGCATTTTATCAAATTCCTCGATACTGATTTCTTCCTTTACCTTTGCATCGATGGTTGGTATCTTTACCTCTGGTTTCGGTGCCTTTTTCGGTTTTTCCTCTTTCTCCGGCTCCTCAACCTTGGATGGGAAACGTCTTTCAATCTCATCCAGCATTGCTGCCGTGTCGATTCTCGCAAAAAGGATTTCCGGCTCAGCGGTTACTTTATTCCCTGACGGATACAAACCAAAAGAGGAAAGCTCCGTCACTCTACGCTTTGTTGTATTTAACTGTGCCAGAATCTTTTCTGAAGTCTCAGGCATAAAAGGCTCAAGCAAGGTTGCACCAACTACGATACTCTCCACCAAATTGTAAAGAACAGTGTTCAATCTGTCTGCCTGATCCGGTTCCTTCGCCAGTGCCCAAGGCATCGTCTCATCAATATATTTATTACATCTCTTAAAGAGTGCAAATATCTCTGTCATTGCATCAGCAACCCGAAGCTTATCCATGCAGGCATTTACCTTTAACCGTGTATCAACCACAAGCTTCTTCAGGTCATCATCTACAGGCTGGCTCTCCCCTGCATTGGTAACCACACCATCAAAATATTTGTTAGACATGGATATGGTTCTGTTTACAAGGTTTCCAAGGGTGTTTGCAAGCTCAGAATTAATTCTCTCAATCACAAGCTCCCAGGAGATAACACCATCATTTTCAAACGGCATCTCATGCAACAGGAAATAACGTACCGCATCCACACCAAACAAATCAACCATATCGTCAGCATAGATAACATTTCCGCGGGATTTGCTCATCTTGCCATCGCTCTGAATCAGCCATGGATGTCCAAACACCTGCTTTGGAAGCGGCTCTCCCAGTGCCATCAGCATAATCGGCCAGTAAATTGTATGGAAACGAAGAATATCTTTTCCAATCAAATGCAAATCTGCCGGCCAGTACCGTCTGTACAGCTCGTCCGAGTTGCCATCCACATCATATCCAAGACCTGTGATATAGTTTGACAGTGCATCAATCCAAACATATACAATATGTCCCGGGTCAAAATCAACCGGAATTCCCCACTTGAATGACGTTCTGGAAACACAGAGATCCTGCAGTCCCGGAAGCAGGAAATTATTCATCATCTCATTTTTGCGAGACTCAGGCTGAATAAAATCAGGATGCGTGTTGATGTGCTCAATCAACCTGTCCGCATATTTGCTAAGCTTGAAGAAGTATGCCTCCTCTTTTGCCGGCTGTACCTCGCGTCCGCAATCCGGGCACTTACCATCCACAAGCTGGGATTGTGTGAAAAATGACTCACACGGTGTACAGTACATACCCTCATACTCGCCTTTGTATATATCACCCTGATCATAAAGCTTCTTAAATATCTTCTGTACCTGACGCTCGTGATCGGCATCCGTTGTTCTGATAAACTTATCGTAGGATGTATTCATCAAATCCCAGATACGCTTAATCTCTGCTGAGGTATCGTCCACAAATTCTTTCGGTGTGGAAAGATTTTCGAAAGCCTTAATCTCAATCTTCTGACCATGCTCGTCCGTACCTGTCTGAAATCTTACATCGTAACCCACGAATCTTTTGTATCTTGCGATACTGTCAGCCAATACAATTTCATAGGTATTGCCTATATGAGGCTTGCCTGATGTGTATGCAATGGCCGTCGTAATGTAATACGGTTTTTTTGACATTTGCTGTAACCCTCCTTATATATAGAACCATCGCATCGGTTTCATCGACGCGATGGTTCATTTGCACTCTGCTTTATCCTACTCTTAATTTAAATTTCTGCAATTCCTTGTCTGAATCTACCACACTGATCTGTCCACCCAGACTACGTATTTTTCCATCAAAATCCTCATAACCGCGCAGGATATACTTAATGTCCTCGACTGTCGAGAATCCCTCCGCCGCCAAAGCGGCAATGACAAGTGCTGCTCCGGCACGAAGATCCGGTGCTACCAGATTGGCTCCGGTATACCCTTCAATTCCATTGATGACCGCCGAATTGCCTTCAACCTTGATTCTTGCACCCATGCGGGACAATTCACTGACATATTTAAAACGATTTTCAAAAATACTCTCGGTAATAATACTGGTTCCCTGTGACAGTGCCAATGTAACCGCCATCTGCGGCTGCATATCTGTCGGGAAACCCGGATACGGAAGTGTCTTAATCTGTGTCGATTTTAATCTGCCATCTGCCATAACACGAACCGAATCGTCATATTCTATTACATGTGCTCCTATCTCATTCAGCTTTGAAGAAATAGCCTCCAGATGCTTTGGAATCACATTCTTGATCAACACATTTCCCTTTGTTGCGGCAGCCATCGTCATAAATGTGCCTGCCTCAATCTGGTCAGGGATAATCGAATATTCTGTTCCCTTTAATTTCTGTACGCCTCTGATACGGATAACATCCGTACCGGCTCCCTTGATATTTGCTCCCATGCTGTTCAGGAAATTCGCCACATCAACGATATGCGGCTCCTTTGCCGCGTTCTCTATCGTGGTCTTCCCCTCTGCGAGGACAGCTGCCAGCATAATATTAATTGTGGCACCAACCGTAACCACATCCATATATACATGATTTCCAACCAAATGATCCGCCTGCGCCCTGACCATTCCGCCATTCACGATATCAACCGTCGCACCTAAAGCCTCAAAGCCCTTAATATGCTGGTCAATCGGACGAAGTCCAATCTCACATCCACCCGGTAAAGCAACCTGCGCATACCGGTATTTACCAAGCAAAGCTCCCAGCAAATAATAGGATGCTCTTATTTTCCTTATATACTGATCATCTACACACAAATCGTCTCCGCCACGGATAGGCCCGCCGCAAATTGAAACCGTGTGTATATCTATATATCGAACTTTAGCGCCAAGTCCCTCGATTGCGCGGAGCAGCACCTTTGTATCTTCGACATTCGGAACATTCTCTATAATACATTCCTCGTCTGTCAAAATGGCTGCCGCAAGAATTCCCAAAGCCGCATTTTTAGCCCCGGCTATGGTTACTTCTCCCTCTAAGACCTGACCGCCTTTTATAACATACTTTTCCATGACACACCTCTGGACATTCTACATAGTCTTATAAATTATAACACATTCCCTAAAAATGTAAACTTAAATTTTTCGGAATTGTATCTTAGACTATTTATCCGCTTCACAATATACACATCTGTACACTCGATTTTTTTCGTCAGTTAATTTGAAAATATGCGGTATTCCCTGCTCCGTCGACGTAACGCAACGAGGGTTCTTGCACTTTTTAATATTCACCAGTTTCTTCGGAAGCGCCAGTTTCTTTTTCTCTGCAGTCTGACCATCCTTGATTATACTGACTGTGATGTTCGGGTCGATATAACCCAGCACATCCAGATTCACGTCATACTCCTGATCAATTTTCAGGATGTCCTTTTTCCCCATCTTGTTACTCTTGACATTCTGCAGAATGGCAATACTGCAATCAAGCTTATCAAGCTCCAAATCGTGATACACCCGCAGCGCCATTCCTGCCGTAATATGGTCAAGCACAATTCCATTTTGTATACTGTCAATCTTCATCTAAACAGTCACCCCCAGCAAAGTCATAATCAATGCCATTCTCACATATTTGCCGTTTAAAGCCTGTCGGAAATAACATGCTCTCGGATCATCATCCACCTCTATGGATATCTCATTTACCCTTGGCAAAGGATGCAGAATCGACAGATCCTTTTTTGCATTTTTCAATTTTCCGCAATCTAATATATAAGTATCCTTTAACCGGATATAATCTGCCTCATTAAAGAATCTTTCCTTCTGGACTCTGGTCATATAGATGATATCAAGCTCCTCCATGACCTCCTCCATAGTGGAAACCTCCTTATATTCTATATTATTCTTTTCAAATACTTCTGTGATAATATAATCCGGAATTTTTAATTCTTTCGGTGATATTAATATAAACCTGATTCCCTCATACCGGGACAATGCCTTAATTAAAGAATGAACCGTCCGACCAAATTTCAAATCGCCACAAAGGCCAATCGTAAAATGATCCAGTCTTCCCTTTTCCCGCTTAATTGTAAGCAAATCCGTCAATGTCTGTGTCGGATGATTGTGTCCACCATCTCCCGCATTGATAATCGGAACCTCGGACACCATGGAGCCATACATCGGAGCACCCTCTTTCGGATGCCGCATGGCAATAATATCTGCATAGCAGCTCACCACACGAACCGTATCTCCCACACTTTCACCCTTCGTCGCCGAGGAAGAATCAGCAGAAGAAAAACCAAGTACATTGCCTCCCAGCTCCATCATCGCCGCCTCGAAGCTGAGTCTAGTTCTTGTACTTGGTTCAAAAAAAAGTGTCGCAAGCTTCTTTCCCTTACAAACCTCGCTGTATTTTTCTTTATGCTCTATAATATCCTGCGCAAGTGCCAGAATATCATCTATCTCTTCTACGCTTAAATCAGTTGAATCTATCAAATGTTTCATAGCATATTCCTCCTACTGCATAAATAATAGTCCGCTTCCGCCACACTGTCAACCTCAATGACATGATTTTTCATGGCAGTCTACTGTTCCTGTACTTCCGTCACCTTAACATGATTCTTTTCCATCATATCAGCGATGGCATACCGGTCACGCCGGTCGCACACCAGCACATACTGCTTTCTGTTTGCCCGGATTTTCAGCACAATGACATTGCTGTCATTTTCCTCATTTACCAGCTTGTAGCTCTTCATAAACTCCCACTCCAGAAATGTGGTTCCAATCATCGCTCCATCTTCCGTAAGACCGCTCTCGACACGAGTTGAAAGAATAATGAACAACACAAAAGCACATACCGCAGGAACAAAAACATAGTAATGAATATAGAGCAGTACCGCCAGTAAAATCAGCCCGAGATTGGCGTAAATGACCTCAGATTTATTCAGTTTATGGTGCAAACGACTCTTAATCACGATACCCGCCTGTCGTTTCATCGCTGATAAACATACCATAACTGCTGTCGCAAACCCGAGAAACAAAACGAAGCCAAGCACGCCAATCCAAACATCCATGCTGTTTCACCTGTACATATTTACTTTATGACAATAATGTGAGCATAACCGCTTTCTCCGCATGACGGCGATTCTCCGCCTGGTCAAGAATATGCTCCAGATTTTTATCTACAACACTCTGGGATATCTCATATCCCACATGCATCGGCATATCATGGAGAACGATAGCCTTGCTTCCCTCCAAAAATGCGTCATTAATCTGATACGGCATCATCTTTGCCATAGTCTCTTCTTTTTTCTGGGCGTATGCAGGATTATTAAAAAACTCCATATCCACCCACGTATCCGTATAAAGCACATCCATATCTTTTACATACTTCTTTGCCTCATCCATAGACATGGAAGTATCAAGCTCCACATAATGTCCTGTCGCCTTTGCCTCCTCATAGAAGCTTTCATCACAGGCCGTATCATTGACCAGCGGTGTGAGACCGTAAAGTGTTCCCTGTTTCATCTTGGCAAAAAACTCCACCAGAGAATTAAACACATTATTTTTTGCACCGATATAAAGCAATTTTACATTCAGCGAACCAAACTTCTCCTGAATCGTAAGTGCATCTGCCAAAATCTGGCACGGATGATAAGAATTATCGCAACCGTTAATAAACGGAACCGTCACATTTTTCCCAAACATCTCCACAGTCTCATTTTTAATGAGTCTTGCCATGATAATGTCCACGTTTCTACAAACATACCGAATCTCCGACACCGGCTCTCCAAGCACAAAATTAGAATCTCTCCATAGCTGGTTATAATACGTACCACCCAGCTCCGTAATTCCTGTCGTAAAGGACAAAAAGGTTCTCGTTGATGTCTTCTCAAACAAAGTATACAGCTTCTTTCCCGCCAACGCCTGACTGTACTTTTCCGGTGTCTTCTTCATATCCTGCGCAAGCTCCAGTATCCCCTGAAGCTCTTCAGCAGAAAAATTTTTAAAATTCAACATGTTTTTCATATCTGTTTATCCTCATCTTACATATATTTGGCAAGCTTCTCTGCCATATCCGTTTTCTCCCAAGGCAGCTCTATATCTGTTCTGCCAAAATGTCCATAAGCTGCTGTCTTTTTATAAATCGGTCTCCTCAAATCAAGCATCTTTATGATCCCCGCCGGACGCAAGTCAAAATTCTCACGAATAATATCCACCAGCTTATCATCCGCAAGCTTACCTGTGCCAAATGTATCTACCATGATTGAAGTAGGCTTTGCCACACCGATTGCATAAGAAAGCTGAATCTCACATCTGTCCGCAAGTCCTGCCGCAACGATATTTTTTGCGACATATCTTGCAGCATATGCTGCAGAACGGTCCACCTTCGTGCAGTCCTTACCCGAAAATGCACCACCGCCGTGACGAGCATATCCGCCATAGGTATCCACAATAATCTTGCGGCCTGTCAATCCGCTGTCGCCATT
Organism: uncultured Clostridium sp.; assembly: GCA_945836785.1. Next base: position 2,662 of record CAMAMD010000002.1, on the reverse strand, counting down.
CGGTCCGCCGATTACAAAACGTCCTGTCGGATTAATAAAGAACTTCGTATTATCATCTATCATTTCCTGCGGAAGCACAGCATCAAACACGTATTTCTTAATATCCGCATGAATCTGCTCCTGGCTTACCTCTTCGCCATGCTGTGTAGATAACACAACCGCATCCAATCTCACCGGTTTCCCGTCGTCGTATTCTACGGTCACCTGTGTCTTTCCGTCCGGTCTCAAGTAAGGCAATGTTCCGTTCTTTCTGACCTCAGTAAGTTTAAGTGCCAGCTTATGTGCCAGAGAAATCGGATACGGCATAAGCTCCGGTGTCTCATTGACCGCATATCCGAACATCATACCCTGATCTCCCGCACCGATTGCTTCAATCTCCTCGTCGCTCATCGCATTTTCTCTTGCCTCAAGGGCTTTATCTACACCCATCGCAATATCTGCCGACTGTTTATCCAACGCTGTGATAACACCACAGGTATCACAGTCAAAACCATATTTTGCCCTGTCATAACCGATTTCCCGAATCGTCTCTCTGACAATGCTCTGAATATCAATCTGTGCCTTGGTGGTAATCTCGCCCATCACAAGCACAAGGCCTGTTGTTACCGCTGTTTCACATGCCACACGGCTCATCGGGTCCTGCTCCAAAAGTGCATCCAGCACAGCATCCGATATCTGATCACATATTTTATCCGGATGTCCCTCTGTCACTGATTCTGAAGTAAATAGTATCTTTTCCATAATTCCTCCTATGAATTGTAATATATTTATCTCTCTCGTTAGTTCTGCCATCATCCTCCGTCCTGACAAAAACCTGCGATTTGAAAAAGAAAAAATCCGGTCAGCAACCGGATTTGAACGTCTTATACTCAAATCCTCTTATTGCTCGACTACTATCGTTTCAAATCATATTGTGATTCATTAACGCTATTAGTATCGCTCAGGTTGGCACCTTCCGCACATGCGGGGTTGCCGCGGTTTCATAGTCCCCTATGACTCCACCGCTCTGAATAAGAGAGATATCATTTTTTAAGATAAACTATTCATGCTGTAATGTCAACATAATTCTTTATTTTCCAATGATGTCGGATTTTTCTGACATTTTCTTTTCGCGCCTGTTTGAAATACCATACAATATACAAACCATAATAAGCACACCGAAAAATGCACCTACACTGTCAAGTAATATATCCGTTATCTGACCGCTCCGCCCGATCACAAACAACTGATGCAGTTCATCCGTCGCCGCATAAACAGTCACAATAAGCCATGCATACAGTGTACTTTTTGCCCTCTTAAAGGCTTCGTCGTACACCCAACCGGCTATAAATACTCCAAGCACCGCATACTCCATCGCATGGGCAGTTTTCCGTATGGGATGATCCACACGCCGGGCAAACGCAAGCTGTTCCTCATCCGACAGATCATTGAACGCCGGTACCACCATACGTCCCACCGACATACCGACCCGATAACTGTCCTCAGTAGATTCCACACCGGTTCTCCCTGAAAATAAAAATATAACCAGCATCCACACCAATGTTAAAACGAAAAATACCTTCTGTCTCACACCCAATCTACAACTCCTGCTCCGCCATGGTAAGTGCTGCCAATATCACAGCATCCATGTCATAATATTTATACTCGCCCAATCTTCCACCAAATATCACGCGAGACTCCTGTTCCGCAAGCTTCCGGTATGACGCATAAAGTGCACTGTTTTTCTCATCATTCACCGGATAATACGGCTCATCGCCCGGCTTCCACTCCGAGCTGTACTCTCTGCTGATAATGGTTTTTTCCTGGGTACCATATTCAAACCATTTATGTTCAATAATTCTCGTCCACGGGGTCTCGCGGTCTGTATAATTGACTGCCGCATTTCCCTGATAATTCGGCATATCAAGCACCTCTGTCTCAAAACGAACGGAACGATACTCCAGTGCACCCAGCTGATAATCAAAATATGCATCAATCGGTCCGGTATATACAACCTTATCCGCCAGACCGTCAAACAACGCTTTCTCCTTCAGGTAATCCACACCCAGACGAACCTCGATTCCATCCAGCATGTGTTCCACCATCCGGGTATAACCGCCCATCGGAATCCCCTGATACAGTGCATTAAAATAGTTATTATCAAATGTGAATCTGACCGGCAATCGCTTAATAATAAATGCCGGAAGCTCAGAGCAAGGTCTGCCCCACTGTTTCTCCGTATATCCCTTAACCAGTTTTTCATAAATATCGGTTCCGACCAGGCTGATTGCCTGCTCCTCCAGATTATGCGGTTCGGTTATGCCCGCTGCACGTTTTTGCTCCGCTATCTTTGCCTCCGCCTCTTGGGGGGTTGTCACACCCCACATCCGGTTAAAGGTGTACATATTAAACGGCAGTGAATACAGCTCCCCGTGATAATTTGCTACCGGCGCATTTGTGAACCGGTTAAATTCCGCAAATTTACCCACATAATCCCACACACGTCTGCTATTCGTATGAAATATATGGGCACCGTACCTGTGCACATTTATACCCTCTATTTCCTCGGTATATACATTTCCTGCAATGTGCGGTCTTTTGTCTACTACCAAAACAGATTTTCCATTTGCCTTCGCCTGTTCCGCAAAAACCGCTCCGTACAAACCTGCTCCTACCACAAGGT
>CAMAMD010000001.1 GCA_945836785.1 uncultured Clostridium sp. | reverse complement strand
TATCAGCAGCCGGTACAGCCGATGGGAGGATACCAGCAACCGGTACAGCCGATGGATGGATACCAGCAACAGGCACAGCCGATGGGAGGATATCAGCAGCCAATGGGCGGATACCAGCAGCCAATGGGTGGATACCAACAGCCAATGGGTGGATACCAGCAACCGATGGGTGGATATCAGCAGCCGATGGGTGGTGGCTTTAATGGACTTATTAATGCATTTAAAGCAGATGTTATGAAACTTGTCGGTTTAATTGGTGCATTGTTGATTTTCCTGACACCATTATTTAACTGGGTATCACTTAAGATGAAGTATGATGGCGAAAGCGAAAAAGAACACATGAATATGTTCGGCATAGCCGGAGATGGTGATGTCGGTGTATTTGCATTTTTCGGTATCATGTTGATGCTTATTGGTATTATTCTTTTTGTTTGGGAAATAGCAGATTATTTTGCACCAATTGCAAATATTAAGATGAATGTTGTTGCAAAGCTTGGTCCTAACACGATATATGTTGAGCTTGGTTTAATTGCACTTGCTTTGTTGTTTGTAATCCTTGGACTTGCAAACGGAGAAGTGAATGATGTTATTGAGATGGGTAAGGATACCATTGATATGCTGAAAGAATGGTATGATGGCGTGAAAGGTCATTGTAATCATGGTCTTGGACCGGTTGTAGGATTTATTGGTGTTATCGCAGCTGCAGCACCTAGAGTTCTTGCTATGCTTCATATCAATGTAGGAAGAAGATAATTTATATAAACATTTTGATAAAAATATGTTATGATAAGAGCTGTCATATTATGTGACAGCTCTTTTTCTTGAATATAATGATACATAAACAGATTGAGTACAGATATTTTTAGGGAGGGTGCGATATGGTTTGTAAGGGATGTGGGAAAGAGATTGAAGAGGGGCAGGAGTTTTGTGATGCATGTGCAAATGTTTCGGAGGATACAACGGTTGTTCGGATTACAAAAGACGACTTAAAAAAATCAAAGCATAAAGAACCACGGTTGAAAGCAGAAGGCCCATTTTTGGATTTGGAAGGTTATGCACGGTCATTGGTTGGAAAATTCACAAATATGCTGGCATTACTCGGAGCAGTAATACTGTATTTATCACCCTTTTGTGCTTGGATGAAACGTGAGGTAGAAGGCGGAAAACTGACAGCCAGTTTGTTCGATGTGGGAGGAAAGCATGCAGATTTGGCAGTACACCAGAATATTTTATCGGTATGCGGAGTCGTAATATTATTCGTTGCAGTTGTGATACTTGTGTTTTCTGCGAGGGAAAACATCAGACCACTCAGACCTTATGCGGATTCATATTTATTGCGTTTGATACCGGTTGTACCCGGAATTATAGCATATATATTGATTATTAAAAACAGTGCTTATTGTGAGGCGCTTCTGGCTCCTAATACAGAATCCGGAGCAGGAAATATTATGTGTATAGTGGGGCTTATTATTTATGTGCTGTCTGTGATATTTGACAGGGTTAACGAGAAAACAGCTTAATATGCGGAGGTTAAAATGGATAATTGGAATCAGAATTCTGATAATGGTATGTGGCAGCAGCCATATGGAACACAGCAGGGTGTGTACAATGGGCAGCAGGGCATGTATGGGATGCAGGACATGTATAACGGGCAGCAGGGAAATAACAGCATTTCTATAACGAAACAAAACAGATTTTTAAATCCAAGTATGATTCTTGGAATATTGTCTTCTGTATTGATGTTGATCGGTCTGTTGGTGCCTATGATAGATTTTTCTCATTTTGAGAAAAATGTAGACATACAGTACAATTTGATTAAAATATGCAAAAATGTAGGTCTTATATCTGCTCCTTGGACTGGAATTCCTTATGGAATTGTGATAGGAATCATTGCAATGTTTGTGTTGTCGTTCATCAGAATCCCACTTTTGAAGCTTGTTCCTTCCATGATTGTTATGGCAATGTTTATCATCATGCTGGTAGATATGGGAAATGTGATTGATTGGGTTGAAATGATGTTGAATAAATATTATGGCGAAAATCTTATTATTGTAAATGTGTCGGAGGTTATGAAAAGTCTCATGGCCGGCGTTTATATTTTAGCATCCGGATGGCTTGTAGGATTAATAAGTTGTTTTGTCAAAATAAAGAATGTACAATAAGTCACACTGACAGAATATAATAAACCGTGCAGTCGTATATAAAATAATACCGCATATATTACGGAAAACACGCTTTCGCTCCGTTGCTTACGTAATGGTACTAAGCTCGAAAATACCTCGCTAAGTACCAACGTTCGCAAAGGGTTTTCCTGCATATATGCGGTATTATTTTATATACGACTGCACGGTTTGTCATGTGCTGTCAGTGTAAAAATGTCTTATTTTGTGAATATCATCTCTACACCTGAAGCGTCGAGTATGAGTGAATCACCATCAACTTCTCCGGTTATCGAAGTTCCGTCAGTGTCTGTGATGGTTACCTCATCACCACTGAATTTGATCTTGGATCTGCCAGTTTCGCCAAGTAAATCTTCAGCACCAACGAATTCACATTTTCCAAAGGAAACCTTGAGACCAACGCCCTCCATACCAAGGTCGCTTGCATATAATGTCTCACCCATGTATGACATAGACTCAAGATAATAAGTTCCGTTGTGCTTGCCACCCAATACGAAGAAACCGATACAGAATAATGCTGCTAAAGCAACGATAACTCCGATAATGATACCAACTACAGGAGCCTTCTTTTTTGCAGGCTCTGCAGCGTAAGCTGGAGCAGCATTATACATTGCATTGTTTACAGGTGCGGATCCGTTAATAGGTGCCTGACAGACAGAACAAAATGTGCTGCCTTCCGGTAAATCTGCGCCACAATTTGGACAATTCATAAATTGTATCCTCTCTTTCTTTTGATTAATAAATCTTACAGATAAAATCCCCCTTGATGTGGATACTAAGTAAAAATTATACTTGCACGTCAAATACCTGTAATCATATATTCATCATATCATATTCTGTCAGAATTTAAAATACATCTTCTCTATATTTTTAATTTTTTGTGAACATTTTATTAAGAAATTACCTTATCTGCAATTTCTTTTACAATATCAGCAATAAATTTGTCTGTTTCCATGCTTCCGAGATCCCCATCTTCTCCACGCTTGCGGACAGATACATTTTGGTTTTCTTCTTCGTTTGCTCCGATTATAAGCATGTATGGAAGCTTGGCCAGTCGTGCTTCACGAATCTTATAGCCAATCTTTTCGGCACGGGAATCCATGGTGACACGGATACCGGCAGCCTTGAGTTTATCCACAACGGTTTGTGCGTAGTCCTGGTATTTATCGGAGATAGGAAGTACACGTACCTGCTCCGGAGCCAGCCAGGTAGGGAATGCACCGGCATATTTCTCAATCAGCCAGGCCAGAGTTCTCTCGTAGCAGCCGAGGGATGTTCTGTGAATGATATACGGACGTTTCTTTTCTCCGTCTTTATCTACATAGTACATATCGAACTGTTCTGCCAGCAGAGCGTCCCACTGAATGGTAATCATGGTATCTTCTTTGCCATATACGTTTTTCGCATTGATATCAACCTTTGGTCCGTAGAAAGCAGCTTCGCCCACATCCTCGACAAACGGAATATTAAGCTCTGTCAGAATGTTGCGGATATCCTGCTCCGTCTCTTCCCATACTTCTGGTTCACCGATGTATTTTTCGCGGTTGTTCGGATCCCATTTGGAGAGGTGATAAGTGACATCCTCTTCCACGCCGAGTGTCTGCAGACAGTACTGTGCAAGGGCAATACAATCCTTGAATTCTTTTACCATCTGGTCAGGACGGACAATCAGATGCCCCTCAGATATGGTAAACTGACGCACTCTTGTAAGTCCGTGCATTTCACCGGAATCCTCGTTTCTGAACAGCGTGGATGTCTCACCATATCGGCAAGGCAGGTCACGGTAGGATTTCTGGCTTGCTTTGTATACATAGTACTGGAATGGACAGGTCATAGGGCGAAGTGCAAATACTTCTTTGTCTTTTTCCTCGTCACCTAAAACGAACATGCCCTCTTTATAGTGATCCCAGTGACCGGATATTTTATAAAGATCACTCTTTGCCATAAGCGGAGTTTTGGTTCTCATGTATCCGCGCTTTTCTTCCTCGTCCTCAATCCATCTCTGGAGTGTCTGGATAATCTGGACACCCTTTGGCATAATCAGAGGAAGCCCTTGTCCGATGACATCAACGGTTGTAAATAATTCAAGTTCACGTCCGAGCTTGTTGTGGTCACGGAGCTTAATGTTTTCCAGGAATTCGAGACGTTCTTCCAAATCTGCTTTCTTTGTAAATGCGGTGCCGTAGATACGCGTCAACATCTTGTTGTCAGAATTACCTCTCCAGTATGCACCGGAGGAGGAAGTTAATTTGAAGAATTTTACTGCCTTTGTATTCATAAGGTGTGGTCCTGCGCAAAGATCTGTAAAGTCGCCTTGTGTATAGAAACTGATGGTAGCATCTTCCGGCAGGTCGTTTATCAGCTCAACCTTATATGGCTCTTCGCGTTCTTCCATCAATTTGATTGCTTCTGCTCTTGGAAGCGTAAAGGAAGTGATTTCTGCGCCCTCTTTGACGAGCTTTTTCATTTCTGCTTCAATTTTATCCAGATCTTCTCTGGTAAGTGACGGCATATCAAAATCATAGTAAAATCCGTTGTCGATTGCCGGCCCTATTGTACACTTTGCATCCGGGTAAAGATGCTTAACGGCCTGAGCCAGAATGTGGCTGGCTGTGTGCCAGAAAGTCTTTTTTCCGGCTTCGTCATTAAATGTGAGAATGTTCAGTGTGCAGTCTTTATCCACCATTGTTCGTAAGTCGACAACCTCGCCATTTACTTCTCCGGCACATGCCATGCGTGCCAGTCCTTCGCTGATGTCTGTAGCAATGTCTATGACGGACATCGGCTGTGCGTACTCCTTGGAGGAGCCATCCTTTAATGTGATAATCATAATAGTTCTCCTTTCATTTTAAGTCGGATATGGTAATGATAAAATTTAAGTTATTGTATACATCAGAGAATGTTTTATAATAAGAAAGTCCCTGACGTATGTAACTACGCCAGGGACGATATATCGCGGTTCCACCCTGATTTCATCTATGCGGAAATTACTATCTTATACATGGTCTTATGAATCTTTCATATATCTGTGTGATAGTTTTTGCAACAGATGACACTTCATTATGATGATAACGGAATCACCGGTCTGATTTCCTGATTGACAAACAGTAATCACAGACAGCTCCGAGGTAGTCTTCGGGTAAGCGTGTTATGGATTCGCTCTCAGCGGGTAGTGGAATCCTCTCTGTATAGCGTCTTTACCGTACTCGTCTCTTCATAGCCTATACATTATAAAACTAACCTTGATTGTAGAATTATTGATTTAAATTGTCAAGAGGAAATTACGGGTATTTAGCTGATACCGTCAATTTCTTCTTTGCATCGTTTTCCGTCGGCCAGCAGCGCCTTTAATGTGTCGGCGTCTTCCTGCTCTAATGCGGTTTTATATTCAGTGACTGCCTGAATAAAGTAATCAAGCTCTGTAATCAGGTGCTTGCGGTTTTCGAGGAAAAGTTCTGTCCACATGGTTTCGTTTAGCCATGCTACACGGGTTAAATCCTTGTAGCTTCCGGCGGAAAAACCATCATGATTTTTGGCGGTTGGACTTTTTACATAAGCATTTGAAACGACATGGGCCATTTGGGATGTAAATGCAATCATGGCATCATGCCGGTCTGCATCACAGACAGTGAATTTTCCAAAATGAATCGGGGACAAAAGCTGTTTTGCGCGCTCGATTACGGCGGTGTCATTGATATTCTCCGGAACTAAAATCATGGATGAGCCGTCATACATGGTTTTTGTGCTGTACTCGAAACCGGAGAAATGCCGGCCTGCCATTGGGTGTCCACCGACAAAGGTAAAACCGTATTCGTGAGCAATCGGGTAGCAGGAATCACAGACATACTGTTTGATACCGCAGCAGTCGATAACCATGGTCTCATTTGAGATATATGGTGCCATTTCCCGGATGTAATCAATTGCTGCCTGTGGATATAGTGCTACCAGAATCAGACTGCATGCCGAGATATTTTCTTTGTTTAACTCGCCGTCTATATTTTTTTCCGCATAAGCTGCCTGCATGGTCTGCTTGTCTATATCGTAGGCAAGAACCTTATGCTCATCATTATCACTGTATGCTTTGGCAAAGGAGCCTCCTATCAGCCCTAAACCAACTATTCCTACTGTCATGAATATACCCTCTTTTCTCGAATCGATACCTTTAATCTACCACGCAACAAGTATGATTTCAACTTAAAATTTTTCTTGCTGATATGCATTTTATCATGTTATACTGCATATATATAAATTAACTGAATCCTTATTATAACAGATATGAGGGAGTAGTTCGCATTCGAGTGAATGTTATGTATCACGTCATCACGCTTATATAAGCCGGGGTACATATTGAAATAGGAACGAGACTTTTATCGTACCGTTTGTGTACGTTGAAAGTCTCGTTTTTTGTTTAAAAAAAGAAATAACGGAATCTGAGAACAACGGAATCTGGGTACACGGACAAAATAAGGTTTCGGGTACAAAATATAAGGAGGGAAAAAATATGGTTTCTATTATGTTGCAGATTCTGTTGTTGGTTTTGGGATTTATCATGTTGATTAAGGGTGCTGACTGGTTTGTGGATGGTGCGGCCGGTATGGCAAGGAAATGGGGCATTCCGCAGCTTGTGGTGGGGCTTACAATCGTTGCTATGGGAACCAGTGCACCGGAGGCGGCAGTCAGTATATCAGCAGCACTCAAAGGGAATGCAGGTATTACCGTGGGAAATATCGTCGGGAGTAACATACTGAATATACTGATTATTCTTGGTGTGAGTTCGCTCATTACGACCCTTGCCGTAGCACGGAGTACGGTTCGCTATGAGATACCGTACATGATGGCAATTACAGTATTATTTATGGTGCTGGGTCTGACCGGAAATAAGATTGAGCTGTGGGAGGGTATCATCCTGTGGGTGGCGTTTCTTGCTTATCTGGGATATCTGTTTTTCATGGCAAAACGTGATCGGGAAAAAGGAGAAGACGGACAGGAGGACGGAAAGGGGGAGAAGAAGACAGCTTCCATGTGGAAATTGCTTTTGCTTACCCTGCTTGGTCTGGTATTGATTATCGCCGGAAGTAACGTGACGGTGGATGCGGCATCTGCGATTGCGGAGGCAGCAGGTATGAGTGATCGGTTTATCGGACTTACGATAGTTGCCTTGGGGACTTCTTTGCCGGAGCTTTTTACATCCGTGTCCGCAGCAAGGAAAGGCAATGCGGATATCGCAATCGGAAATATTGTGGGAAGTAATATTTTTAATATCCTGTTTATTGTCGGTACGGCGGCACTGATTACGCCCGTCATTTATGAGAGCCGATTTATCATTGATACGGTGGTTGCTCTGGGAGCAGGACTTTTGTTATGGCTGTTCGTGCTGCCTAAGAAGCAGCTGGGGCGTGCTGCCGGTGTGACGATGCTTGCAGCATATATAGGATATTTTGTATATCTGAGCATTGGATAAAAAATACGAATAAACTCCTCCGAAGTGGGCAAGACTTGTGAAAGACAGATATAAGGAGGAGCAATGTCGATGAATAGAAAATCAAAAATATATGTATTGGTACTTATCTGGGTAGCTGTGTTGATACAATTATTTATCAATGCGTCGGTAAACCGGGAGGAAAAATTGGTAGAACAGGCTATGAGCCTTGGTGTGGAAAATCTGACAGAAAGCAGTGTAAAAGCCTACGCTTTTTATGGTAATGAAGCGTTATCACCGAAGACAAAGGAAACCATGGGAAAGCGACTTGCGGAATCTCTGGGTATTGTATCCGGATATGAGATAGCGCATAAGCAGGATGGGGAAAATGAGACGACAAGGCTTATTAAGCTGGGTGCAAACGGTGATACGGATATTAAGATTATTTCACTTTGCAGTACGGATGAATACGGGCAGAATGTGCAGGAGAATTATATTATGATAGAAATTGCATTGAAGCAGGATGCAGGTTCGGCTGTATATGATTACAAGGAAAAGCTGAAAGAACTGTATGAGGGGCTTGGCATGGAGGTAAATACAAATATCTACCTTTGCAGCCAGGTAAAGGGCAAACTCACAGAGAGCGAAATGGAAGCACAGATAGAAACGTTTATGGAGGAGATGGATGCAAAGCAGGTTCAGTATGATACCTTCGATGATGTTGTCTGTGTATATGGTTATAGTAAAAATATTGATGAGTTTGTGTATCAGGGTGTAAACCGGGTTAATGTTAACATTGCATTTACCTATGATGAGACAGAAGATATTACCTATATACATCGTGCCGTACCGTTTGTAGATCGTTCGTTTTAGAAGTGTTTGTAATTCTTGTCATGAAAAAGATAATGTGATAAACTATACCCGAAAAAGTATCGGATAGTCAGAAATGTATGGTTGCAATTTATATTGTCAACACGGTGGATTTTTGACTAATGTATAGAAAGAAGTATGATTTATGACAAAGAAAATAAGCAGAAACGATCCTTGCTGGTGTGGCAGCGGCAGGAAATATAAGGTGTGCCACGAGGCATTTGATGACAGACTTGTAAAGATTGCACATGAAGGTCATATTGTGCCGCCACACAACATTATAAAAAATGAAGAACAGATAGAGAAAATTAAGGAGAGTTGCAAGATTAATATTGCCGTGCTTGATTATATTGAAAAAAATATTCACGAAGGCATGAATACGGCAGAGATTGATAAGATTGTGTATGATATGACGACGGATATGGGCGGAATACCGGCACCTTTGAATTATGAAGGATTTCCGTATTCCGTGTGTACATCTGTCAATGAGCAGGTCTGCCATGGTTTTCCTTCGGAGGATGTGATACTTCGGGCAGGCGATATTATTAATGTGGACTGCTCGACGATTCTGGATGGATATTTTTCGGATTCTTCCAGGATGTTTTGTATCGGTGATGTGAGCCCGGAGAAAAAACGACTGGTTGATGTCACACGGGAATGTGTGTACAAAGGCCTCGAAGAGGTGAAGCCGTGGGGCTTTATGGGTGATATGGGCCAGGCGGTACATGATCACGCATACAACAATGGTTACACGGTTGTACGGGAAATCGGGGGACATGGTGTAGGACTTGAATTTCATGAGGAACCGTGGGTAGGCTACAATTCCAAACGGGGGACGGAAATGTTGCTGGTGCCGGGAATGATATTTACAATTGAACCTATGGTGAACATGGGTAAGGCCGGTATTTTTATTGATGAGGAGAATGATTGGGAGGTATATACAGAAGACGGACTTCCTTCGGCACAGTGGGAGATTATGGTACTTGTGACGGAGGACGGACATGAGGTATTGTGCTGGTAATTATTTTTGGGGAACGACTGGAGCATCCGTCGGTTCCCCTTTTCTGTTGAAAAAATAGAATTACTTTGCTGATGGAGGTAAAGCATGATTAGAAGACAGGTGAGAGGAAACAAGCCGGTTCTGGACTGGGATTTGTATACGGCTAAGGCAAGGGAGGCCGTTGCGGAGGGGTGCGTGTTGCTGCGAAACGAACAGAATGTACTGCCTCTCGATGCAGGAACCATGGTTTCAGTGTTTGGAAGAATCCAGAGTCATTATTATAAGAGCGGTGTAGGTTCGGGCGGCATGGTAAATGTGGATACAGTCGTCGGGATATTGGAGGGTCTTGAAAATAGCGGGAAGATAGCGATAAATGGTGAATTGCTGGAGGAATATGTGGTTTGGGAACGCGAGCATCCGTATGATGAGGGATGTGGCTGGGGAAGAGAACCATGGTCACAGGAAGAGATGCCGCTGACAGATGAGATGGTGGAGCGTGCAAGCGGGAAGTCTGCGGTTGCACTCGTTGTCATCGGACGGACGGCAGGGGAGGATAGAGATGCGGGAGATATTCCCGGCTCATATCGTCTGACTGACATTGAGGAGGATATGCTGGCAAAGGTACGGAAGTATTTTGACAGGATGGTGGTGGTTTTAAATGTAGGCGGTATTATAGATATGTCCTTTGTAGACCGGTATCTGCCGGAGGCCGTTTTGTATGTATGGCAGGGCGGTATGGTCGGCGGAGACGGAATTGCTGACGTTCTGACAGGAGCGGTTTCGCCTTCGGGTAAATTGACAGACACGATAGCATATCAGCTGGCTGATTATCCGTCGTTTGGTCATTTTGGCGACAGGGAACGCAATTTTTATTGTGAAGATATCTATGTGGGATACCGTTATTTTGAGACATTCGCGAAGGAGCGGGTGCGGTATCCGTTTGGATATGGTATGTCATATACAGACTTTGAGATTGCAGTTTTTGCTTGTAAATATGATGCGGTTTTGCACCGCGTGAGCATGTCGGTGATTGTGACAAATACAGGGACGATGGCGGGGAAAGAGGTTGTCCAGATTTATGTGGAGGCTCCACAGGGGAAGCTTGGAAGACCTGCAAGGGAGCTGGTGGCATTTGCAAAGACGTCTTGTATTGCACCGGGACAGACGGAGGAGCTGACATTTGATATAGCCTGTTCGGATTTTGCGACATATGACGACAGCGGAGCTGCGGGACACAGATTCTGCAGAGTATTGGAAGCGGGAGAATATGTTCTGTATGTCGGTACAGATGTGAGAGGTGCAAAGCGGGAGTTTGCTTTTTCTTTGCCCGAGACAATTGTGACAGAACAATTATCCCAGGCCTATGCACCAACACAGTCGTTTCGCAGAATCAGGCCGGCTGTACAAAATGTAAGTCAATCAAAAGAGGATAAGCGTACGGACCTGTATGTGGCTGTGGAGGAACCTGTTCCGCTTGGCATGGCCGATGCTGTAGAGCGGGCTGAAATGCAGGTTATCCGTGATGTGGTGGAACCGGAAAAAGGGATGAGTACCGGGCAGAAAGAACCTGTTAATGCAGATAAATACATACAGCTTGCTGATGTCCTGCATGGGTATGCTTCTATGGAGACATTTGTTGGTCAAATGTCAGATTATGATTTATCCTGCATCGTTTCCGGGGAAGGTATGGGAAGTCCGCTGGTGACACCGGGAACAGCGGCGGCTATGGGCGGGGTATCAAAGACGCTTAGAGCTATGGGGATTCCGGCAGTCTGCTGCAGCGATGGACCATCGGGAATTCGTATGGATTGCGGAACAAAAGCTTTCAGTCTGCCAAATGGTACACTGCTTGGATGTACATTTAATGTTGAACTGGTGGAGGAATTATATAATTTTACGGGAATGGAGCTTGCGGCAAATCATATTGAATGTCTGCTGGGACCGGGAATGAATATTCATCGTTATCCGCTTAATGGTCGGAATTTTGAATATTATTCCGAGGATCCGTTTGTGACGGGAGCTTTTGCAATTGCCTTTTTGAAGGGCTTAAAACGCTGGAATGTATCCGGCGCCATGAAACATTTTTGTGGGAATAATCAGGAGCTTGGTCGGCGGACTGCCGATGCGGTGATCTCCGAGCGGGCACTCAGAGATATATATTTGAAGGGCTTTGAGATGGCGGTGAAAAGCGGATATGCCGATACAGTGATGACTTCCTATGGTGTGGTAAATGGAATCAGAACCTCGGAGAGTTATGATTTGTGCACCAGGATTTTGCGTGAAGAGTGGGGATTTGATGGAATTGTAATGACAGACTGGTGGGCAAATATCAGTGATGAGCCGGAGATTAGTCCGAAAAACGGATTTCGTCTGATGGTGCGTTCCCAGAATGATGTATTTATGGTAAATACCGATGCGGCATGTAATGACTATAATGATATCAGCTGCGAGCTGATGACCGATGATGCGGCGTATCGTGGCTGGATGCGGCGGAGTGCGGTCAATATTTGCAAATATGTAATGCATTCCCGGGCTATGGAGCGGATGCTTGGTACTGCGGAGGAGATTGCAATCATTCATCGAAAAGAGGAGGAGAATCAGGACGATATCTGGAATTTGGAGTATATCGTATTGGATGGTGAGCTTTCATATGATTTGACTTATAAGGAATCCAAGATGGGAACAAACTATGTGTTGCCGTTGGATACGATGCGGCAGGGAACATATGAAGTGATCCTGACAGGATACTCCATGGCAAAGGAGGTTGCACAGATTCCATGTACATTATTTGCCACGGGAACGCCGGTGGGTACATTTACATTTAACGGAACGAATGGTGAGATGGTTTCTCTGAAACGAAGGGTCATCCTTTATAAGAGAAAATCTCTGCATCGTCTGTACGTGGCAGCGAATGGCGTAACATTGACGAACCTCACACTCAGATTCATCTCCGAGGATATGAGTATGGGACTGTAAACAGGATATAAATAAAAGCTTTCCGGCATATAATAAAGGGAATAAAAATGTATATGCAGGTGACAGTATGAAACATATGGTAAAATGGATTTTGGCAGCAGTGTTAATTTTGCTGCCTTTTTCTGTGGCGGGGTGTGGAAAAACGGAGGAGGCAAAACGGAAAGATATTGAGTTTACAGTTTGTGATGAAACAAGGATGCCGGAAGAACTGCTGGAGATTATTGAAGAAAAAAAGTCCAAGGTGTTTAAGCTTACATATGTGAACAATAACTATCTTTATATTGCAATCGGGTATGGAGAGCATGACAGAAAAAATCTGAATGTGGTTGTGGAGGATTTATACCTGACGGATAATGCCATTTATGTGGAAACGAGCCTTATGACTGCAGAACAGCTTGCAGGAGAGGAGACCGGGGATCATAGCAGCACAGATGCAACAGGAAACTCCGGCGTGGTGGCAGAAGGGGCACCGTCCATGTATCCGTATATCGTGCTTAAATGTGAAAAGTACGAACTGCCTGTGGTATTTGATATTGACTGATTTTTATAAATTCCAGTCATAAATCGGAAACACCGGAATATATTTAAGAACATAGGTGTTCAGATTATATAGGAATAGGTGGAGGGTATATGGAGTTTAGCAGGAAAGATATACATACAAGCATATTGAGAGCGTCAAAGTATTCTCAGCTTACGATAGATGATGATTTTAACATACCGGACAGCAAGGAGGATATTGACAGAATTATTGCAAAAAATGGATACATAGTCGTGGAGGATGTGAGTCCGGAAGATGGCAGAGTTAAGGTTGTGGGGACGGTTTATTTTATTGCCATGTACAAGACCGCAGGGGACAGACCGGACATTGAGGTGTACGAGGGAGAGATACCTTTTGAAGATAATGTAAATGTGGATGGCATGACACGGGCTGATATGGCGGGCTGTCAGTGCATGCTGGAGGATTTGACAGTCAGCATGATTAATTCCAGAAAGCTTGAGGTGCGCGGACTGATCGGAAATGATGTCAGTGTGTACGGGGATGTGAAAGTAAATGCCGCAACTGACCTGGAAAATGGGCAGGGTATAGAATGTCAGTATAAAAATGCTTTGATTACGGAGACGGTGATTTCCAAGCATGACATGTTTAAATTGAAAGAGGAGATTGAAATTCCCCAAAACAAACCGAACATAAAGGAGATTCTCTGGACTTCGGTGGAGCTTCGCAATATGGAAACAAAGGCGATGACGGATAAAATATTTGTGCGGGGAGAAGTGGAGATATTTGCCATTTATAAAGGGCAGGAGGAGCATTTGCCGATTCAGTATCTGTTTTCCGTGAGAACCATATCCAGGGAAATAGAGTGTATGGGTGCCGGCGAGGATATGATTCTCGAGGCGGAGTGTATGCTGGGCAAAGGGGATGTGTCTGTCAGGCCGGATGCCGATGGTGAAGACAGAGTGATCGGGGTAGATTACAACGTAGACATGAATATAAAAATGTATGAAGATCATGATGTGAAGCTGCTCAGTGATCTTTACTCACCACAGGCCGAAATTTCTCCTGAGACCGAGAATTTTGCCTATGAAAATCTCTTGATGCGAAATTGTGCCAAGGCAAAAATCAATCACAGGAAACGTATCGCCAGTGACGAGGCAAAGCTTTTGCAAATATGTCATATATATGGAAATGTAGAGGTGGATGATGTCAGTACCCATGAAAATGATGTGTCCGTATCGGGAGTGGTAAAGACCTGTATTTTATACATATCCGCTGATGATGAGCCGATGAACTGTATGGAGGTGGATATTCCGTTTGACTATACTGTGGATACGGTTGCTCTTTCCAAAGAGGATTCTGTCAGGATTGTTCCGAGTCTCGACCAGCTCACGGCTACACTTTTAAATAGTGAGGAGGTGGAAATCAAGGCACAGGTCAATCTGGGAATTTCTATCTTTGCACGCACCAGCACAGATATCATTACAGATATGAAAGTGTCACCGATTGATTATGAAAAGAAGGCTGCGATGCCGGGAATTGTTGGATATATTGTGAAGAAAGGGGATACCCTGTGGTCAATCGCAAGACGGTATTATGCGACGACGGATTCCATCCGGTCGGTCAATAACCTCGAAAATGATTACATCAAAGAGGGTGACCGTCTGATTATCATCAAATCATAAGTGTAATGTAAAAGGCTGCTGCATCCGGCCGGTATGGGTTGGCTATATGTATCATGTTAGAAAACTCGCTCTCGCTCGTTGCTCACGCAGCGGTACTAAGCTCGACATAAAATGGACCAGAACTGCAATTTACACTTTGAGTATTGTAGCTCTGGTCCATTTTCTGTCTCGCTAAGTGCCGGCGTTCACAAACGGTTTTCATACATGATACATATAGCCAACCCATACCGGCCGGATGCAGTAGCCTTTTTTCGTAATCTTATATACTTTGTGTATAATTATTTTTTTACTCCGTTGCGTCGGTTCCGGTTGCATCCGGGAGTTCTGTCTCGATAACGGAGGATATCATGGCGGCATCTATAGCCAGAAAATCTCTGTCACTGATGTAGTAGATATCACCGTCTTCGATGATTTCGACTGTTACAACAACAGGGTCGGCATACGTCATATTGATGCAGGCATCATTTAAAATTGTGAGGATGCCGGTAGAGAATTCTGTTTCGTACTGTTCCAGTGTGTATTCATTATAGTCTCCGTTTTTGACTGCGGTGTTAAAGCCGTCCACATAGGTTGTGATGGCATCGGCGGACTGGGAAAAGAGGTTGATCGGATAGATTGTGACATCTACAAGATATGCACTGCCGTCTTTCCTGGCCTCTGATACCTTATAATTTACCTTGCTGTAAATATTTTTGGCAAGGTCAACGTAGCCCTGGCGCATGTCCGGCGCATCTGTAATCGTAATGCTGTAGTAAGTAAGAATATTGTCGGCAAGGTGTTCGGCGTTGGATTCATAGAGTGCATCTGCATCCTCCTGGTTGGCGCCGGTTGCTTTAATATAGTCTTCGGTTGCTCCCATATAATTGATTGCAATCAGGCTCTTAATATAATCCTGATAGCGGGCAATTTTTTGATGTGTTCAGGCGGGCAGTGAAAAGACAAGCGTGCAGCATAGTATGAGTGAAGGTAGTTTTTTCATAGCTGATTTCATAATAAAAATCCTTTCAATAAAAATTTTGTATATAAAAGCAATTTATATATAGTTCACTATATATAAAAAATATTTTATATAAAGCAAACTTTATATTATAGAAATATAACACACAAAATAAAGAAATGCGATAGAAAAATGAGGAATTGTTGATGAAAAATTCGTGAATGTGTGTAAAAAAGAAGTGCATTATGTCGGGTTTTATGTTATGATAAATCTGGTTTATCATTTTGTATGACAAAAGTATGAAAGGGGTATACATGAGATGGATGTACAGTTAAAGACAACATCATTCGGCGGATATGACAAGAAAGCAGTTGAGACTTATATAGAAGAACTACAGGCAAGCCATGAGAAGGAGGTTGCAGACCTTAAGGCAAATGTAGTGAAACTCAGTGAGACTGTGAAAAACCTCCACACGATGAGAGAGGTAAATCTGAATGAGTCAACAAGCACAATCGATAATCTGAAAAAAGTAAATGACGAGTTACAGGTAGAGATCAGCCAGCTCAAAGAAAAAATGGAAACATACAGAATGCGGGACGAGGAGTCAGCCAGCAGATATGAATCCATTTCCAGAACATTGCTGGAGGCAAGAGAAAGTGCAGACAGCCTGTTGAGACAGACAAGACAGGAATGTGAAGAACAAAAGGCACAGACAGAGGCAGAGTGTGAAAAGCTTTCAAGTGACACGACAGCGGAATGCGAACGCATGATGACGGAAACGACAGATGAGTGCGAGCGTATGATGACAGAGACAACAGAGATGTGTAATAAGCTGGATGCAGAGACGAAGAGTTCCTGCCAGGAGATGAAGGAAACCACATATGCAAACTGTGAAGAGATGAGAAGAAAAACAAGAGAAGAGACAGAGAGTCTCAGACAGAAAACAGAGCATGATTGCATGACACTCAGCGAGACGACAACGGCAGAGTGTGAAGAGCTTAAAAGGACAACGTTGGAGGAATGCGAGGAAGCGCGCAGTCAGGCAAGAGCTGAAGCTTATAATATTCGTATGAATGTAAAGAGAGAGTGTGAGAGTGTCAGCGATTTTCTTTCACAGCTTATGCTTTCGGTTGATAATGTTGTTAAGGCTTGTGAAGAGACAAAATCAGTCGCAGATCAGGCGTTTCCTGATTTGGCAAATTAGGATTTTAGCAGGAGAGTGGAGCATGGCTGTTGCATGGTGACATGTAACAGTCATTTTACTTCACAGGGGGACGAAGTAACAGAGTTGTTTATACATAAGGAGAATATATGGTAGTAGAAAACAAATATTTGAGAAAGGCAGTAGAAAAGACGGGCTGCGTTGTTATGGTTAAGACCTGCCATCTGACAGAGCGAAAAGGTCGTTTAGATTATATTTCTCCGAATGCATCTATGCTGGGGATGAATGTAGAACTTCTGAATAAAGGACTGAAGTTGACGGAGGATTATATATTTCCTGCGGACCGTGATCGTGTTATGAAGACGCTGGTCAATGCCGTGGGTGACGGCGTGAAAGACTATGTTCATGAATATCGCATGGTTGGAGATGACGGGCAGGTGTATTTTGTTTCCAATCAGATATGTCTGTCTGATATTAAAGGTGACACTATCACAGTCGAATCCTACCTTACGAAGAAACAGAGCGGTGAAAGTGAGGTTTTTCAGGAAGAGAAAAAAACCGTACGGAGCACAAGAGACAGAAAGCGGGTTGATTCGGAGACCACAGATGATGATTCTATTATCGAATCCAGCAGCATAAAAACAGTGATGGAGATTTTTGCAAAGTTATCGGATTTGTATTCCGTTTATGTTAATCTGGAAGGGAAAATTGTATTTGCCCCTACCGGTCCGGCTACAAATCTTGGAAATTTTTATGATTTGTTTGAGAAACCGGCATATAAGGAATACTACAAATATATTAAACAGGTTGTGACAGAGCGGAATGTACCTGCTATTTTAGATAGAGAAGAGGGAGGAATCGGAAAGATATCGGCAGCACCGATTTACATTGGCGATGAGGTGCGGGGATTTTGGATACTGGGGTCTTATACAGAGGAAGAAACAGAGAAATTAGAGCAGGTGTATGAGGACCAGTGGACGATTGCTGAGATTGTATCCGAATATCTGTATAAGGGAAAGATTGCTGAGGTTGAAACCGCAAAATCCAGAGGAGCCGGCATGAAGCTTCGCGAGGAGCTTGCAAGGCAAAGTATTGTAAATGAAGCGTTGAACAAGATTAACAGTAAGCTGATAGAGTCTGCGGACGAGGTGATTGATGAAACAATCCGTGATGTAGGTTTGCATCTGGATATAGATAAGATCATTTTATATACTTTTGAACCGGAAGAAATAAATTCTTATGATATGCGGAATTACTGGGATGTGTCCGGTATTGCACCGGATGAGGAGCTGGTGGAAACACTCCCGAAAAGAATGTATATCGTG
Organism: uncultured Clostridium sp.; assembly: GCA_945836785.1. The sequence continues at coordinate 10,656 of CAMAMD010000001.1, read as the reverse complement.
GAGGACGGAATCAAAGCGGGAGAAGGCAGATATATCGTGGATAACACGAATATGACAGAGACCTCCAAGTTAAATCTTATGCGTTATAATTTTAAAGCGGTCATTGCTTATCCGCTTTACCTGAATGAAAAGTTTTACGGAATTCTGTTCTTTGCAGAGTGTAAATCTCAGCGTGTATGGACAAAGGAGGAGCTGAGGTTTACGCAAAGTATAAGTCTTGTTATCCAGAATATGCTTGAAAACGCAGAGGGTGATGACAACATCAGAAATGTGAATAAACATCTGATTGAGACATACAATAGCTTTAAAGAGGGTATATTTATCAGAGATACGCAATCCGGGCAGGTATTATTTTCCAATGCTGCCATGAATGAGATGTTGGGATATGATTTTACAGGCAGGGACAGCCGGGAGCTGATTACGGACCTGCACGACAGATTTGACAATATTACCGGAATGAGAAAACCGTTTATCACAAAGGACAGGGTGGTAAATTGGAGGCGCTATATTCAAAGACTGGATGATATCATGGATATTACAGAGATTCAGATAGAGTGGTTAAAAGGTGAACATGCATCTTTGATTATTCTCAGAAAAGCTAAAGATAATTAAAAAACTGACGATATATTAGATAGCGGAAAGGAGTCATCATGGCAAGTTCAGATATAGGAATTGATTTGGGAACGGCCAGTATTTTAGTATATGTGAAGGGTAAGGGCGTGGTGCTGAAAGAGCCGTCTGTCGTTGCCTATGACAGAGATACAGATCAGATCAAGGCGATTGGAGAAGAGGCGCGTCTTATGCTGGGAAGAACGCCCGGCACAATTGTTGCGGTAAGACCGCTTCGACACGGCGTTATATCCGATTATAAAATCACTGAGAAAATGCTGAAATATTTCATACAGAAAGCAGTAGGGAAAAGCTTTTTTGGAAGAAGACCGCGTATCAGCGTCTGTGTTCCTTCCGGTGTAACGGAAGTGGAGAAAAGAGCTGTGGAGGATGCGACCTATCAGGCCGGTGCAAGAGATGTTTATATTATTGAGGAACCGGTTGCGGCAGCAATTGGTGCCGGTATTGATATTTCAAGACCTTGTGGCAATATGATTGTGGACATTGGCGGAGGTACGGCGGACATTGCGGTTATTTCATTGGATGGAGTGGTAGTATCAGCTTCCATCAAAACCGCAGGAGACGATTTCGATGATGCAATCGTTCGTTTCATGCGAAAAAGACATAATCTGTTAATCGGTGAACGCACGGCAGAGGAGATTAAGATTAATATCGGAACCTGTTACAAAAGACCGGAAAATATCACGATGGATGTTCGGGGACGGAATCTGGTGACCGGATTGCCAAAGACGGTCACAGTATCTTCTGATGAGACAGAGGAAGCATTGCGGGAGGTAACGGCACAGATTGTAGATGCTGTACATTCGGTATTGGAAAAAACACCACCTGAACTTGCTGCTGATATTGCTGACAGAGGTATTGTATTGACCGGTGGAGGTTCTCTGTTACATGGCCTGGAGGATTTGATCGAGGAGAATACAGGTATAACGACTATGACCGCTGAAGAGCCGCTCACTGCGGTTGCAATTGGAACAGGAAAATACATTGAATTTCTGAGTGAAAAAAAGTAAGGGGTTGAAAAGATGGTAAGGGCACTATACACAGCCTGGACAGGCCTTCGCAATGAGGAAAAGCGAATGGATGTTGTCACCAACAACATGGCCAATGCAGATACCACGGGGTATAAGAAAGTGGATGTCACAGCGCAGTCATTTGACCGGCAGCTTGCTGTTAAGATCAATGATGCTACCGAGGGTGTGGATCTGGTCAGAGGTATCGGTGGCGTGACACTTGGCGTTAAGATTGGTGAAACATACTATGACATGACGCAGGGCAATTTCAGGCAGACAGAGGATTTGTACAATTTTGCACTTTCAGGGAAAGGCTTTTTTACCATCAGCACAACAGACAAGAGTGGAACAGAACACATCAGATATACACGTGATGGAGATTTCACGGTTACCAGGGACGGTTATCTTGTGACAAAGGATGGAGATTATGTGCTGGGGGACGGTGGGAACCGTATCCAGATACCGAATGCAAATCTGGTTGATATCAGTGTGAACGAGATGGGAGAAATCTACAGCGGAAACACATATGTATCGACCCTGCAGGTGGTTGATTTCGAAGATTATAATTTTCTGTCAAGTTATGGAGAGAACATGTACGAAGCAGTTGACGGAGCGATAATCATTGACGCGGATGCCACGGTAAATCAGGGATATCTGGAGATGTCCAATGTAAATATGGTGACGGAAATGGTGGATATGATAGCTATTACAAGGGCATATGAGACCAATCAGAAGATGATTCAGACCGTAGATCAGACATTGGATAAGGCCGTAAACAATATTGGAAATGTCGGATAATAAACAGCGTGGTAGCAAACCGGACAACCGGAAGAACAGGAGGGTAACAGTATGATGCGTTCATTATGGACTGCGGCTTCGGGAATGAGAGCCCAGCAGACAAATGTTGACACGATTGCAAATAATATAGCAAATGTAAATACTATCGGTTATAAGACACAGCAGGCCAGCTTTAAATCTCTGTTGTATCAGAATCTTCAGTCAAAATCCACCAACAACGCAGGTGAGGATAAGCCGGTGGCTGCAGAAGTTGGTCTCGGTAGCAGGGTGGCAGCAATTACCAGTGATTTCAGACAGGGTAATTTGACAGCATCAGAAAGTCCCTTTGATATGGCGATAGAGGGAGATGGATTTTTCCAGATTAGAACTGCAGACGGAGAAATCCAGTATACCAGAGACGGAAGCTTTATCATTTCGCCGACGGCACAGGGGAACCTGCTTTGTACGACAGATGGTTGTCCGGTGCTTGATCAGTATGGAAATAATATTTATTTGCCGAACACGCATCTTGCGACAGATTTGGTTGTATCGGATCAGGGTGTGCTGGGATTTCCGGACGAGACAGGCAATGCGGTTCCATTGGTTAACAATGGCTATCAGGTTCAGTTCGGTTTAGTACAGTTTAATAATCCGGCGGGATTGGCCAAAGAGGGTAGCAATAATTATTCGGTGACGGTTGCTTCGGGTGCACCGGTGGCAGAGTTCGGAAATAATAATCTTACCACGAGTAAGGTACATCAGAGATATACAGAGGGCTCAAATGTAGATGTTGCAAATGAGATGGTAAATCTGATCGTTGCACAGAGAGCCTATGAAATGAACTCGAAAGCCATTCAGGCAACGGATGACATGATGCAACAGGCAAACAATCTGCGATAGATAGGCATGCGTGAGTAAAAAGGAGCGAATCATATGGATTTTTCGATGAGTGGAATAGATGGCAGTGATTATGCATCTGTCATAAATTCAGGGCAGACGAATCATTTAACAAACAATCTTCAAAATGTCAGTAAATCCGATGCGACGGATGATGAGATGATGGAGGCATGCAAGGAATTTGAAGCCTATATGATTGAGCAGGTCTATAAGCAGATGGAGAAGACAATCATGAAGGCAGATGAGGAAGAAAACGATTACGAGACGTATTTTGGTGATATGCGTATACAGGAGTTTGCAGAAATGGCGTCGGAACAGGGGACATTTGGCCTTGCGCAACAGCTGTACGATGCGATGAAGACACAGAGCCAGGGTATAGATCCAAGTACATTGTAGAAGATATATTATGACAAGAGAAGGCTACATAGAAAAAATTATATATAAAAATGAAGAAAACGGCTACACGGTCTTTCACGTGGAAGGTGAAGACGGAGATGAGATATTTGTAGGGAATCTGTATGGTGTAGCAGAAGGGCTCTATATTATTGCGGAGGGAGAGTATGTCAATCATCCGCAATATGACATACAATTCAAATTTACATCATGTGAAATCAAGATGCCGGAGGATACCGTGGGGATAGAGCGGTATCTTGCATCGGGCATCATCAAAGGAATCGGCGAAGTTCGTGCGAAGCAGATCGTAAAAAAATTCAAATCTGATACTTTAAGAATAATTGAAGAGGAACCGGAACGTCTGGCGGAAATTCGGGGTATATCCGAGCGGCAGGCCAGAAATATTGCGGCGTCTTATGCCGAAAAACGGGAATTTCAGGAGGTCGTGATTTTCCTCAGCGAGTATGGTGTTTCGGTCAATATGGCGATAAAAATATATAATCAATATGGTGACCAGGTATACGAGGTTCTGAAAGGAAATCCCTATAAGTTGGCGGAAGATATATCCGGAATCGGGTTTAAGGTTGCGGATGATATTGCAAGACGCATGGGTATTGGTGCAGATTCCGTATACCGTCTTCGCTCTGCTATCCTGTATGTGTTAAATATGGCAACACAGGAGGGGCATATGTATTTACCACAGGAAATGCTGATTCGGAAAGTGGTAGAGTTGACAAGGGATGTGCCGGGAGACGGTATGTACGAGGCTGGCGATTCGTTTCGTTACGGTTATGCTGAATATGCAGATGAGAGCAGTATAAAATCTGCGTATGAAGAAGCGGAGGAAACAGTATCGGAACAGCTGATGGAGCTTGCCATTGAGAGCAGAGTTGTTATTAAAGCGATTGATGAAATGCCGGTGATATACAGCAGCAGTAATTACTATCTGGAGCTTAATACAGCACGCATGCTGTTGGATTTGCAACTGCATTATGAAATGCCGGAGCACGAGCTGGATGCTGCGATTGCCAGAATTGAAAAAGAAGAGGATATTGTACTGGATGATATGCAGAGAGTGGCAGTGAAATCAGCTATCACAGCGGGGGTTGCGGTTATCACGGGAGGTCCGGGCACAGGAAAAACTACGATAATTGATGCCATTATTAAGTATTACGCAATGCAGGGTATGGAAATAAAATTATGTGCACCGACAGGACGTGCGGCAAAACGTATGACGGAATCTACCGGCTGGCCTGCACAGACGATACATCGTCTTCTTGAATTTAACGGAGCACCGGAAAACACGCAGGACAGAGCGGAGGAGCGGCTCCGTTTTGCAAGAAATGCATCAAATCCATTGGAATGTGATGCGATTATTGTGGACGAAATGTCAATGGTGGATAGTTTTATATTTTATTCTCTGTTGCAGGCAGTGTCTTATGGTACCAGATTGATATTGGTCGGGGATGTTAATCAGCTGCCTTCTGTGGGAGCCGGAAATGTTTTAAAGGATATTATCAACTCGGCATGTTTTCCGGTGACGACACTCACAAAGATTTTTCGCCAGGAGGATGGCAGTGATATTGTGTTTAATGCCCATAAAATCAACAGGGGAGAGCACCTGGAGATTATGAATAAGAGTAAGGACTTTTTCTTCATACCGAGAAACGGTGCGGCGAATATTATCAATGAAGTGAAGATTCTGGTGTCCGACAATCTGCCAAAGTATCTGGGGATTCAACCTGCAGACATTCAGGTTTTAACACCGATGCGCAAATATGAGGTTGGTGTAGAAAATATGAATCTCCGTTTGCAGGAGCTTCTTAACCCGGCGGCTTCGGGAAAGCCGGAAAAAGAAAAAAATAATACCATATTCCGAAAAGGGGATAAGGTAATGCAGATTAAGAACAATTATAAGCAGGAATGGAAGATTTACGCAGATAGAAGTCAGAATGCATCCGGCGGTTATGTTTTGGATGAGGGCGTTGGCGTGTTTAACGGGGATATGGGAACCATACTGGATATCAGCGATTATGACGAGGAAGTCACAGTGTTGTTTGATGATGGCAGGGTTGCAATTTACACATATAATGATTTGGATGAACTGGAGCATGCATTTGCAATCACAATTCATAAATCACAGGGAAGCGAATATCCGGCAGTTGTCATTCCTCTGCTTACCGGACCAAAAAAACTTCTGAATCGTAATTTACTGTATACGGCAATAACCAGAGCAAAGCGGATGGTTGTCATTGTGGGAAATATTACGATGGTGAATCAGATTATAGATAATACGGAGGAGCAGAAACGCTATACTTCCCTGACACTTCGTTTGCAGGAAATGCTGGAGATATAAAATGAAGAGAAAGCAGGTTAAATTAAAAAGATTTGCGAATACGTTGCAGAAAATTCTGTATCCGCCGTCATGTCCGCTTTGTGGCGAGATTATACCAATATCTTCCGGGACGGTGTGCAAAGTTTGTCGTGCTGGGCTGTCTTATATACAGCAGCCGGCCTGTCTTCGATGCGGAAAAGAGATTATGGACGAGGAACAGGAACTGTGTGAGGATTGCAGCAACCATACGCGAAGCTATATCAGGGGCTTTCCTGCCATGAATTATGTAACACCACTTTCGGAAAGCGTAGCGGATTTCAAATATCATAACAGGCGGGATTATGCGGAATTTTATGCACAGGAGATTGTGCGGTGTCGTGGCCGGGAGATTCTTGCTGTGAATCCTGAGGTTTTGATACCTGTCCCTATACACAACGCAAAGCTGAAAAAGAGAGGATATAATCAGGCTGAAGTGCTTGCGCAGGAGATAGGAAATATTTTGCATATTCCGGTGGACACGCAGGTAATACAAAGGTGTGTGAATACAATACCGCAAAAAACATTGAATCAAGAGGAACGGGAAAAGAATTTAAAAAATGCTTTTATTTCTACAGATAAAATAGTAAAATATAAAAGAGTTATACTGGTAGACGATATTTATACTACCGGTGCAACCATAGAAGCATGTACGAACATATTGAAAGATAAAGGTATAACGGATGTCTATTATACCAGTATTTGCATAGGAAAGGGATATTAGTATGGAACTGATGAATTGCAGAAACTGTAAGCGTTTATTCAATTACATAACAGGAGAGCAGATTTGTCCGAGGTGTAAGGAGCTTCTGGAAGACAAGTTTCAGGAGGTAAAAAAATATATAGATGAGAATAAGGGAAAGAACATTACAGAGGTAGCAGAGGCCTGTGAGACCACGGTAAAACAGATTAAGCGATGGGTGCGTGAGGAGCGTCTGAGCTTTACAGATGATTCTCTGGTAGGACTGGAATGTGAACGTTGCGGGAAAATGATACATAGCGGCAGATTTTGCAAGGACTGTGCAGGTGGTCTGGCAGACGCCATGACGGACGCTTTCCGTAAACAGGTAATATATAAAAAGCCGACAGGAAGTGCATCGGGTAAAATGCGCTTCCTGGAGTAAATAATGTCATATGGAAGTCGTGGAGGGAAGACAGTGCAGCATGTGGGTGTCACAGTAGGGCAATATGGCATGTATATGTATATAATAGAGGAAAACCGTTTGTGAACGCCGGTACTTGGTGAGATGGAAAAGAATCCAGCTCTGCAATACACAAAGAGTAAATTGCAGAGCTGGATTCTTTTATATTGAGCTTAGTACCGCTGCGTGAGCAACGAGCGGGAGCGAGTTTTCCGAATTATATACATATACATGCCATATTATCTCCTTTCGACAATTTCTTTTTTATTTTTTTTCATTTAGGCGTTATGTTATCGAAAATCTTTCCGATAATTAAAGTGAGATTATAATTTTTCAAGGAGGGATTAGTATGCGAATTGGTACTTATAACATGATTAACCAGATATATGGCACAAACAGTGCAAAGAAATCCAAGAGTGCAAATAGTACCAGCTATGCGAGCTTCAAGGATGAAGTGTCTTTCTCCAGTATGGGAAAGGATATGCAGATTGCAAAAAATGCGCTGGCTTCTGTTCCGGATGTGAGGGAGTCTTTGGTAAATGATATAAAGACCAGGATGGATCAGGGAACTTATGAAGTGAGCACAGATGACTTTGCCGATAAGCTGATGAGTGCTTTTGCAGCAAAGAAAGCGTATTAAGAATGATGAGTGAGGAGTTTTGACGTATGGCAAGCTTAATTGAAAATTTGATTACGGAATTGAATGAGGAATATGCTGTATATGAGAAACTCCTGGAGGTCTCGATGGAGAAAACGACCTCCATCGTGGCAAATGATCTGGACAGATTGCGCGATACTACTGAAAAAGAGCAGCTTTTGGTAGACACAATTACCGGTCTTGAGCATGCGCGACAGGAAACCATGGCGAATATTGCTACGGTTTTGAATAAAAAGCGTGGAGAAATCAAGATTTCTGATATTGTGACATTTTTGGAGGGACAGCCGGAGTTTCATGATCCGTTACTGTGTATAAACGAAAAACTGGCAAAAATAGCAAGAAAGCTGCGGGAGATTAATGCCCACAATCAGAATTTGATTCAGGAATCGTTATCCATGATAGAATACAATATCAATCTGTTGCAGAATTTGAACAGGGCTCCGGAGACGGCAGAGTACACAAAGGATATGTTTAAGGGTGCCGGTAAGTACTCCGGTGGAACCGATATGCCGGTGACGGGCGGATTTGATACAAGAAATTAGCGGAGGTGAGCGTATGAGTGGAACAATGGGCAGACTGTCCGTTGGTGTGACAGGCTTACAGACCAGTCAATATGCGTTGAACACAACAGCACATAATTTAATGAATACGCAGACCAGCGGTTACAGCAGACAGCAGGTTATGCTCACTGACAGATCTTATAACAAGCTCAGTACGGGAGCAATTTATACGAACAAGGCAGGTCTCGGTGTCGTGACGGCCGAAATCAAGCAGGTTAGAGATAATTTTGCGGATGCCGCATACAGAACAGAAAACGGTCGGATGGACTATTATAAGGCACAGTATGAAGCGGTATCAGAGATAGAAACGTATTTCGGAGAGCTGGAGGGGCAGGATTTTAACACCACAATGAACAGTTTGTGGCTGGCATTGCAGGAACTGCAAAAAGAATCCAGCAGTATTGTTACGAGAAGTTCATTTATTTCTACAGCCCAGACATTTCTTGACCGGGTTCAGAATATCAGAACGAGCCTGATTCAGTATCAGAGAAATCTGAATCAGAATATAAAACAGCAGGTGGGACGTATCAATGAACTTGCAACCACCATATTGGAATTAAATGACGATATTCTATCGGCAGAGGCATCGGGAATCGAAAATGCGAATGATTATAAAGATGCAAGAAATTCAGCCCTCGATGAATTGAGTGGGTTGGTGAATACTGAAATAGTAAATAATACGGATGGAACCGTTGAAGTATATATTGAAGGCAGGTGCCTTGTAACCAGAGGCAGAACCTACAAATTGGAAGCAGTTAAAATTAAAGATAATGAGAACTATGTGAATAACTATGATTTTACAGATGATTCTACTGATTTTATGATGCCGGTATGGGTGGAAGATCAGGCAGCGTTATTTAGTATTAATCGATTGCCTTCCACCGAAAATAACACGGATGTGGGGGCATTGAAAGGCTTGATGATGTCTCGTGGATATTTTGTGGGAGATTACACGGATGTACCTGTGAAACCGGATAAGCCGCTGGCAGAGAATTATGCAAGTGATGCGGATTATCAGGCTGCTATGACCCAGTATGAGGCAGACTTAAATACATATGTAAATGATTTGGATTATTTTAACAAATATGTTGAACCATACACAATCACAAACCTGATGTCGCAGTTTGATGTACTGGTGCATGCGATGACGACGCAGATTAATGACGTGTTGTGTCCAAACAAGGAGGTTACACTGGCGGATGGCAGTGTGATTAAGGTTTTGGATGAAGAAAATGCAGGAATCGGTATGGGTAACGGAAACGAATATGCCGGAACAGAGCTGTTTGTCAGACAAAGTATGCCGCGCTATACGGAACAGACAGTGACACTGATAGACGGAACAACACAGACGCTTCAGGTTTATAATGAAGAGGATCCGGATAATTATTATTCGTTATATACAACAGGAAATATTCGGATTAATCCAGATCTTTTACAAAATCCATCGCTGCTTCCGCTCTCAAGAGAGACAGGGGCTGAGGCACAGGAGGTCGTAGATGATATGCTTGCATTGTGGAATGAGAAATTTTCTACAGTCAGTCCGAATTCTCTGGTTGAGTGTAACTATATGGATTATTACGCGGGAATGATGGATGATTTGTCCGACCGTGGATATACATATAATTCTATGGCAGAGACGCAGCAACAGTCAGTGACGGATATCGATAATCTGAGACAGCAGGTGGTCGGTGTATCGTCGGATGAGGAATTGTCCAATATGATTAAGTTTCAGCATGCATATAATGCATCATCCCGATATATCAACGTGGTGTCAGAAATGATAGAGCATTTGATAAATACATTAGGTGCTTAACAGGACGTGGATTGACAGAACAGGAGGTTAGAAATATGCCATCAACATTTTTAGGTTTAAATACCGGTTTGTCCGGACTTAATTATTTCCAGACAGCATTAAATACAACTTCACACAATATTTCCAACTCCAATACGAAGGGATATTCCAGGCAGCAGGTGCTTGCATCGGCGTCTAATCCGCTTGATATCTCTGCACCCTATGGTATGATGGGAACCGGTGTATCGGCAAACAGCATAGACCGGTTGCGGGATTCTTTTTATGATAATAAGTACTGGGTGGCAAACTCTAGGTATAACAAATACAATACGGAGTATGAGAACCTGAGTCAGCTGCAGACATATATGAATGAGATGGCAGGTGATTCAGGCTACACAAAATGGCTGTCCCAGTTGTCCGGCGCTT